>NZ_JAVAMR010000021.1:0-64326 GCF_030731025.1 Microbulbifer sp. 2205BS26-8
TGCGATGAAGTGGCATTTACCTACAGTGCCAGCCGCGGACGCGCGCATATCGAAAAAATACTCATATACGGATTTTACCGGAACCCTGCTGAGCGACGGCTACGCCGCCTATGCACGCTTTGCCGAAGAGAATGCCAACATCACCCACGCCCAGTGTTGGGTACACAGCCGCCGTTACTTTATTGATGCGGAACAGCAAGAGCCGCAGGCGGTACGTTACGCACTAGACCATATTGCCCGTCTGTACAAGATCGAAGAAGAGATTGCTGAATCAAACCTCACTGGCGACAAGAAATGTGTATATTAAGGCGACCGGCGATTTGTGAGGGATTGTTCTATGTCCGCGTTGGCCGGCGAGGCTGCAACGCGGTTTACTCTACGGCTATTACAAATCAGTCTGTAAATTGTACAGCTACAATCTGCGGTCTATCGGCAGAGCATCCTCCATTCCAGATTGCAAGCCTCACCGGTCTGCCCGCAATATATGCGGATAGCAACATCGAACGCGCTATATCTGATGAATCTGAAGGCAAATGGTAGCTGGTAGTATTGGAACAATCTGCGGGATTAGTGAGACTACTTTGATCGGTTGCAAGCATTACACCATCACTGGCTGTCCAATTTTGCAGAAAGTTCATTTTAACCTGTCCAGTCCACTCGTTAGCGAGCGCACTGGTCGGAAAGGCTAGTGCTATTGCGGCTATAAGACGGAAGATCGAAGATTTAGACATTTTATTTACCTTTTTTTTCACTATTTTTTTGCGCCTGCAAGCAGGTTCCTACAAGGTTTTTGGCAACCTAGCAGACTGTTTATTTGCAATCAAGCGAATTGACAAAGGCGCAGTTGTGTTTAAGTGGACCCCATTCCCGACTGTCGGGTAAACATTCGTTACGGGGTAGAGATCCTCGGCCACCCGATTAGCTCCTTAGGTTAATCATAAACCCTGATTCCTCTTATTACAGCTTTATCAACATTGCTACAGGTATCAGAGGTCAACCAAACCACAGATTTTCCGCTGATCATTGCAGACATGGCTAGGCTCATTATTAAGTCGCGGTTGGTCATATCATTTGAAACTTCGACAGATGATTTATCTGTGCAGGTAGTGGCATTGCCAATATCCGGGGAGAAATATATCCAAGTTCTGTTATCTTGCGCCACAATACTCGTAATTTTTGTTCCAACGCTGGTTCCTGCTATAGCTGCTTGTGCAGCTATAATTTGTGCAATGAATATACACATTGACACCTTCTTAAAAATCATAGTGATACATACCTCCATTAAGTTAAGACCCAGATTCAACTTCGCGGATTCAGGTAATAAATGCAATTTCATTATGCAGCGAGTAAATCCATTCTCTGCCCCATAAAATGAACTGAATCCGCGTGCATTCGACTTCACCGTCTGTATTCGGGATTCACTTCAATAAAAAAACTGATAAGGCGGATAAGCAATCCGTAACATCCGTATAACTAGAGCTATAGATTGAGATGCGATTCCCAGATACTAGCGCCGTAGTCGCCAGAGTGAATGATCGTTCAAATGATCCTGTAGTCCCAATTAAACTTTTATCAAATTTCACCTTTCCAGAACATTGATCATCAGTTGCATCAGTGTAATAAACCCAAAAGGCATCTTGCCCACTCGAGGTTGATGTAATTTTTGTTACGGTTGCGGTTTTTGCTACATATCCGTGATCAGAAAATGCCTGAGATGAGAAGAATCCTGTAGAAATCGCGAGCACAAAGAATATTGCGGTAGTATATTTTTTCATTAGGGCCTGTCCTTTTCGATAAGTAGATATTTCGATAGCTTGCTAGTTTGTTTCACATGACTCCAGATAGGTCTTACTTTCAAACATCGCATAAGGTACAATGGCCGCTCCATAATGATACAGCATAATATCGTTGTCATACCAACTAATCAGCCCACCCTTATTAAATACTGAATCGTCACAGACTACATCCTTACCGGTATAAAAAAGTTCAACCCACGCTTCGGCAAAAATTGGCCTGGTACCCTGATAGTAAAGCACTTCCGGATTATAGTAATTACAAACGGTAACATCATAAACTGTCTTGGTTGCTGATAGTGAGCCACAGTTTACTTGCGTACGATCTGGACCAATCTTTATTGGTATAGTAATATTTTTGTTTACTATTAGGACATATTTTTCAGATTCAGCTAGGGCTTTGGCGCTAAAACAGAATATGGTAATTATTGTAGCTATAAAAAAACGTAAAAACATACTATCTTCCTCGGCATTTTCTCTGTTCTTAGGTCAGGAAAGACACTGATTTCTCTCAAGCGTAACTGTGTGTGCGCCACTTCGCTCTAGAGCTGACGTCGGTGCCCTCACGTTGCTTGACAAAGAGCCAATTAGCTAAAACCGACTATTTTGCAAGGCAAGCAAGTCTGCCTCACAAGTGCCATCATTTGAATACGCCCTAATTTTTTTCTGCGCCATATAAGCCGCCAGTGCAATACTTAGCATTTGATTTAGCGCCTCTTCGGAGCGCAGTGAGTGGCGTAATGTCGCAACACCATTGCATCCCTCGTTCTGGTGAGTAGCATCTGCCGAAAAGACAATTTTTGTAACTTTGCCATCTGATTGGTCATAGACCTTGATACCCTTCACAGTGCCAAACGCAATATCATCAGCTAAGCTATTCGCCGCAAACAGTGAAAACAGAAATAGCCATATTTTTTTCATATACCATCCCCTTAGCCAGAAAACCTATTAGCCCTTTGTATATTTACGCGAATAGCTTGAGCTGACGTCTTCACGTTGTTTTACGAAGAACTTTAACATATCAAAACCACGTTACATTTTGAAATAATGTCAGAGCAGCAATAGCAATAGCAATAGCAATAGCAACCATAGCAGTAGGTATTTTACGCCAAATATAAAATATTAGCCAAAGGCGCGTTTGAATTTTGGCATCAACAATTAGTAAGCAGTTCCGAACTCACCTTCCTATATTCATTAAATTTGTACGATCGAACAATTGTAGTGGCATAGTGAATTTGACCACCTGACTTTAAGTGATAATATCCCTCACGACGAAGTTCAGGTGAATAAATGACCGGTTCAAAAAGAAGAGTTAGCCCAACAAGAGGACACGTTGTGAAAGTCCCATAAAGCCACTTAAAGACCGGAGCCGGGAGGGGCTTTTATAAAACTGCTTTTTTGAATGCCTCTAGGGCCTTGTCAAAACTGTAGAAACCTTCGAGCGCTTGATGCTTCTGATCCGCCACAAATTGCGCCTTGTGAAGGATCAACGCATCTGGAAAATCCAGCGCCTTGCCACGCACAGGCTTTGCTTCTTCATAATCTATTAATGCAGACCACACCACTTGGTTGTCCTCAAACAGAAATGCCCCGTCACCAACCAGCCCCCGTACAACTTCGCAGAGTGAAGATTCAGGGAGTGCAGCGAGTAGAGCCCGACGCAGAGCAGGGATTCGCGAGGCGATCTCTCTTATATCGGTATTGATGTTTTATATCTAATACTGTTTAGTATTTGACATAACCTGTTGGAGCAACTTAAATATGTCCACTATCGAAAAACTGGACTTCAGGCCCCTTCATGGCAATTCCAAAACCTGTTTCGCTGTATCCAACCTATGCTGAACTCAAGAATTTCAGCTTCAATGACTACGCAGATCTTCAAGAGTTTTTGCAATCTGGTGATTCCTGGTGGATGTCTCACTGGCGCTGGGGACAGGAATTCCTGAGCTACACGGGCCGCAACAAGTCCGAGCATACCTTTACACGTTTCCGCAATGAAACCGAACGCTTCTTAGCGTGGGTATTCCTGGTTAAATGCACACCTATGGAGCGACTGCGCAAGGCCGACATCCTAGAATACGCAGATTTCTGCTGGCAACCGCCAGTATCCTGGATCTGCTTGGCTAATCATGAAAAATTCCTGGTCAATAACGGACAGTATATACAGAACCCTTCCTGGGCTCCGTTTAGGCTCAAACAGCCGAAAAGGAGTAACAACTCAGGCCCCAAGCCAGACAAAAAAAAATACAAGCCATCACAGCAAACCTTAGTAGCGATGTTTACTGCAATCATTGCTTTCTATAGGTACTTAATGAACGAGGAGTTCCTGTACGGAAACCCCGCACAGATCGCTAAACCGGATTGTCGCCATTTCATCAAGGATGCTCAGGTCAAAGAGATTCGACGACTGACCTCAGATCAGTGGCAATATGTATTCAACGTTGTAATGACCATGGCCGAGGAAAATCCAATCTATGAGCGAAGTCTATTCGTAATTTGTACCCTAAAGACATTGTTTCTGCGAATTTCGGAATTGTCTGAACGCCCCCAATGGACTCCGATCATGAGCCACTTTTGGCAAGACTCAGATGGTAGTTGGTGGCTAAAAATCTTCGGTAAAGGTCGGAAATTGCGCGATATTACCGTTCCAGACAGTTTTATCCCCTTCCTGAAGCGCTACCGTTCCTATAGAAACTTAAGTCCACTGCCAGCATCAGGAGAAAATCAACCTATCGTTGAGAAAATTCGTGGACGAGGCGGCATGACATCCAGGCAACTTAACCGGATAGTTCAGCAAGTTTTTGATCGTGCCTATGATGAAATGCGGCGAATGGAGAATGAAGACAAGGCACACAGGTTAAAAGTAGCTTCTACTCATTGGTTAAGACACACTGGCGCTAGTATGGAGATCGAACGTGGCCGCGCTCTCAAAGATCTATCTGAGGACTTGGGGCACTCTAGCATGGCCACTACCGATACTATTTATGTCCACACAGAAAGCCAGGTTCGAGCAGAAAGTGGAAAAGAGCGTGATGTGAAGTGAGTTCATAATAGCACTACACCAAAATATCCCCACTAGCTGGGATTGAAGCTGCCGGGGTTTCATCGAGCTATCGCCTCGCTACGCTCGTTGCTGACCTACAGCAACGGCGTAACGAACCTGGCCTACGGCTAGAACCCTTACACCGTCACTTGCAGGTGAAATTTCTTTACAACTACAATAAAACAGCTTTTTTCAATGACTCTAGTGCTTTGTCAAAACTGTAGAAACCTTCGAGCGCTTGATGCTTCTGACCCGCCACAAATTGCGCCTTGTGAAGGATCAACGCATCTGGAAAAGCTGTCTTGCCAATGGGGTCCACTTAACTGAACTACTACAAATTACAACAGGCTCAAAGTTTGATGCCTTACCCCTTTGCCAAGAAAATCATCTAAGCTGACCGCATTACATTCAGCAGGATCTGTAGGTAATGGCAACTCTACATAACTCTTATGTACTGATTTGTAATTTACATTCCATATCTGGCCTGAGACACTCACATAGTTGTTATTAAAATATCTTGAAAATTTACCTAAGCTTCTACCGAACATAGCTAAGTCTGCATCGTATGAAAAGCTACCAACAAAGTCTATATACGTATTTCCGTAACGCTTGTCGACAGTATAAATAAGTGCAGAGTAAGGCAGTATAGTTTCATCAAGCACTTCTCTTACAGTGGTAGTGCTAGATGTAGTTGAAGAGGTGGATTTGGATATATCAACAACTCTAGTTTTGCTACCGCCTCCTTCTATAGAAAAGGTTTTAAGCTCCAATTTAGCATTGAGGCTAGCATTATCAGTAGTAGTAACTGTGTCGGAAACACTTATAGTGTTGCTCTCATTAACGGTTACAGAGACTTCCTGATTTATATTTTTCGGTAGAGACGTACAATTTTTTACTGAGTAGTATTCATACTGAACAGTTTCTGGTATTTCTGGTTCCTTTATTTCAGAGTAGACAACATCAGGATTATATAGCTTTATATTCGATATTCCATCCACATTCACTCCTAGTAACAAATGAGTGAAACACGCAATCCTACGAGGCACATCCCCAGAAATACTTTCACAGGCTGCATTTGCCGCTTTCGTATAGGGATGGTTTTCATTGCCTTTTGTGTCATAAATTCTTGACTTCATCACCTCATCCAGTTTAATTTCATCTGCATTAGCACCACCATGGTAAGCTAGAAAAGAAGCCGCTATTAGACCCCATCCAATATTTTTGTTTTTCATATTCAAATTACACTCCATTTTCAACAAGGTTATTTCTAGATTAGTGTGAAGTTATTTCTGGCTCCATGTTCAGATTTCTGTAGTGTTACATTTGAAATAATATCAGTGCAGCAATTGCAATAGCAACCATAGCAGGAGGGATTTTACGCCAAATATAAAATATTGCCAAAGGCGCGTTTGAATTTTGGCATCAACAATTAGTAAGCAGTTCCGAACTCACCTTCCTATATTCATTAAATTTGTACGATCGAACAATTGTAGTGGCATAGTAAATTTGACCACCTGACTTTAAGTGATAATATCCCTCACGACGAAGTTCAGGTGAATAAATGACCGGTTCAAAAAGAAGAGTTAGCCCAACAAGAGGACACGTTGTGAAAGTCCCATAAAGCCCCTTAAAGACCGGAGCCGGGAGGGTCTTTTATAAAACTGCTTTTTTGAATGCCTCTAGGGCCTTGTCAAAACTGTAGAAACCTTCGAGCGCTTGATGCTTCTGACCCGCCACAAATTGCGCCTTGTGAAGGATCAACGCATCTGGAAAATCCAGCGCCTTGCCACGCACAGGCTTTGCTTCTTCATAATCTATTAATGCAGACCACACCACTTGGTTGTCCTCAAACAGAAATGCCCCGTCACCAACCAGCCCCCGTACAACTTCGCAGATGGCAGCCTTATCCAATTGGTAGCGTTTGCCGGTGAGCGTCCACACGGTTTCTGTCAATACAACATCAGTAATCAGCACCGGGCGCTGTGTTTCAATCAATGTTTTGGCTTTGCGGAATTGCCTGGCGTCGTCGGCCAGCAGGTAACGCAATAGCACGTTGGTATCTATGGCGATCACTCGAAATGCCCCTGCCGCGATTGTTTGTCACTGACAGCGCTATTCGCTTTGGTGCCCTTGAGCATACCAGCCGCAGCCCCTGCTTTTTTCTTGATGATATTGAACTGGTTGCCGTGGCGCAGGATTTCCACCTCATCCCCTGGATGAATATCTAACTCATCACAACCGGAGGCGGGCAATGTAATTTGGCGCTTGGCGCTTACTCTAGGCATATAAAACCCTCTTTACTATTTGGCAGTTGTAAAGATACCGCATTTCTTTACTTTTTGCAACAAGTAAAGAAAAAAGCACATTACTGGCGGCATATCCCTCATTTGTCTTGTTATGTATCAATATGTATGTATAATACAGCATACAAATACATACAAAAGAGAATGAAATGAAGATAAAGCCTGAAATCCGCGACCGTATCCTAAATGCAGCCAGGGAATTGGTAGCTGAAGGCGTCGAAACCCCGACCAATGATCAGGTTCGGGAAAAAATGGGGAAGGGCTCGCTGACTCATATCAGCCCGGTAATGCGGGAGTGGAAAGAGCAGCGGAAAACCGAAATTGCTGCCGCATTGGAAATGCCGGCAGAGTTGAAGCGGGTTGTTGAAACCTCACTCGCTCAAATTTGGACTGCCGCTAGTAAACTGGCTAATGCGGGTATCGAGAAATTGCGAGAAGATGCGCAATCCAAAATTGATACAGCGGAGCAGGAGCTGGTAGAGGCTCTGTCTGAGGTGTCTCGTTTGGAGGCCGAGATAGAAAGCCTGAAATCAAAATCATTAGAGTGTGAACAAAAGGGTGAGGTGGTTGAAAAACAATTATCTAAATTGACCACGGAAAACTCCGCTCTGCACGCTCGCGTAGACGACCGATCTATACAGGTCGAAAACCTGAAATCCGAGTTGAAAGAAGCACGCGCAGATAATAAGGCTTTGCAAAAGGAGCTTATTGCAATAGCTAAGGGCAAGAACAGCAAATCGAAAAATAACTAAATGAGAGGCGACAGGAAAATGGCAACTGCACGCGAAGCGCTCAAGAGTGAATTAACCAAAACTGGAGATAAGACAGTGAGCATCAAAGCCTTTTACGTTGTTTGCCGCCAAGACGAAAGCGGGCTGTATGGCAGCGAGTTTGTAGTCTTGCAATCTAAAAAGCCGGTTTTTAATCAGGAAAAAGCGGAAATCTTGTGTCAGCTCTGCGCACGTGAAGGCAATATGGATGAACGCTACGCAGTATTCCGCGCGAACAATTCCGGTCTAAAAATGGTTGGCACGTCAATACGGGGCGCAAAAGAAATCTGAAATCCACGCCCCGGCGGTGCCGGGGCTCAATCTGGAGACGGCTTGAGAAAAGTTTGACCGTTTACCGGGCAGGCAGACTTTGTAGCACCAGATGCAGAGTTAAAAATTTCCCTCGATGAGTAATAATCTCTTGACGCTTAGGACATAATGTCCTAATATACTAATTGAAGGCCGGGCATTTCGCCAAGGTCAAAACCGGATAAAACCGATGATTGATAAGAATAGTTTCTCTCAGATCGATATTGAACATCGCGGCGAGAGTATCCAGGTCGAGCAAAATCGTATTGGATTTGAATACCATGGCCGCGCAGCGAGCTACACAGGCTATCTGAGCATCAGCGCACGAGACGGCATCCCGAATAAGACAGTTCTGATTTCGTTAGTTCAGGCGCGTATAGAGGCGTTTCTGCAAGCCCCCTACCTGATCGGCAAGTATGACCACAATTCGTGGCGGGAGATTAGTAAAAACTTGACTACAGGCGCACCGCAAATCCGGTTGCCCCATTGGCACACTGGCGAGCTGTTGGCCGAGCTGGAGCGACAGGGGTTTGTCCTGGTCGATAGGCCAAATCTCTTTTTGGATGCTCCAGCACACTTAGACCAGTGTACTCTACAGGCCCTGGTAAAGCCTCTCCTGGAGCCAGGTAGCCGGGCCACGCCAGAAGTTGAGTTGGCACAAATGATGGCCCTATCAGCGGCACAACAAGGGGAAGCACATAAGCAAATATCGCTTTTTTAAGAAAAAGTCCCCTTGATGGATAGGACATTATGTCCCATAATGTTAATCGAAGGTCGGGCATATATTGGTGGGAATATGGAAATTTTCATAGCAGCTTTATTTTTCTTATTTATTGGTGTGATTGTCATTGCAATCCGTGGGAAGATTGCAGAAAGAAGACTACAGAAATGTATTGATAACGGTAAGGTTCTTTATAACGGAAAATCAATCGAACTCTCGGAGGGTTTAAGCCAGTATGAAAAGCAGCGCTTAGAGATTGAGCGATTGTTGTATCTCAAATACTCAAAGCTTATGACTGGGGTGTTCAAACTTTACAACAAGAATTCTCAATATTAAGGTTTTGATCGGTAAGGTAAAGCCAAACAAAGGGAGATTGAAGTATGGGATTTCGTACGTGGTCATTATCTCTAACCATTTTTTGCTTTGTGCTTGCTATCTTTATTTCTCTCATGAGAAATGACATCGAGCATTGGAGCTTTTCTGAAAAATTGATAATGACGGCACTGATTTTAGGGTTTCCCTTGTTGTCTCTATGGAAGATGGGAAGAATCGTGACCGCAGATAAATAGTGTGGCCTTTATGAAGCGTGATGATCGAAATATTTACGAAATCTTTTATGCACTTGAAAAATATGATAGGTTGCCTCCAAAGGGACATTCATTTTTTGCTTTTACAACAAGAGTGCTTACCCCGATACTATTTGCGCTTGCTTTGCTTTTTAGTAAAGGTGAATCTTTGTCTGTTAGCTATGCTGTATTCCTACTTCTTACATTAATAGTAATTGGCGTTGCTTGGGCGATATATCATGATCTAACTGGTAGACTCTAGATCTAATGTGAGAATCAAAGCCCAGACAAATCGTCAACTTCGATATCAAAGAGTTGCGAAGCTTGATTTATCAAAACATTGTGAGGAATAGGTTCAAGTATGATTCGGAAAAAATGTCTCCGACCGGGGGAAACATGGGAACAGCCCACAGGTGAGGAAGTGCGAGAAGTGCTGCGCCTGGCGGGACTTACCGGCAGTCAGGCAGCCAAGAAGCTCGGTTTAAAAAACCAGGGTGGCCGAACGATCAGACGTTGGGTTGCCGAGGAAACACCGATCCCCTACCCGTCCTGGGCGTTACTATGCAGTTTCGCCGGTTTAGGGACAATCTGGGAAAATGAGGATTAAAAGACAAACGCCAGTGAGCTTTCTATGGATAAGAAATTACTTTTTCAATGCAAGAGATACATAACTCAGTTCGTATTTGATACCGCCGCTCTGGAAGATTCACCATTCACGTTGCCAGAGGTACAAACTCTGCTAGACGGAATTACCATTGGCGGGCATACCCTGAGCGAACAGAATTTGGTGCTAAACCAGAAGGCGAGCTGGAAGAAGCTATTTGGCTTGATTGAGTCCGAACGCTTTGCGGTGACAAAAGAGGTAGCGTGCAGTCTTCAAGACTTGGTTGCCAAAGAAGAGGCCCTGGAGTGGGGATGCTTTAGAACTGGAAATATACGTATATCTGGTACTGAGTATACTCCGCCGAAGCCTGAAAACCTGGATGCCAGATGGAACGAAATGGTAGGCAAGGTCGCGACGATCAAAGACACCAAGACACGTGCTTGTTCCCTGTTCTTACAGATGGCCCGCAACCAATTTTTTTGGGATGGAAACAAGCGTACCGGTCGGCTGATGATGAATGGTGTTCTATTGTCTGAGGGGATTTCACCTATTTTGGTGCCGGCAAAAGAAAAACTTGAATTCAATACCAAAATGATTCGATTCTACGATAGTGGAAATGAATCAGAGATGATCAATTTTTTAATGAAACACTACATAAAGTTTGACTAAAGATGAAAGCAAAGGAAGGGTATCGCGATGAACACTGTCAGAAAATATCTAAAGACATTAAATACAATAGACCTGTTGTCATGTTTCATTGTAGTAGCAGTTGCTAGTTTATTCATTGCTATAGTAACGGGCAATGGTAGTTTTAAAACTCTTATCAATGTACTTATTGGTACTGTAATCACGTTATTTATTGTGGCGCGAAGACGTGTAAAAAAATTAGAGAATTGCCAGTAGCGGGTGAATATTTAGATCAAAAAACCCACCTACTGCGGTGGTGCCAAGGTTCCGGCATGGCCGGGTTCATGCACCACCGCAGTAAGTCAGCAACGAGCGAAGCGAGGCGATAGCCAATTGCCTCGTAAGAGCATTAGTTTCCTGTTTTCGTGTATTGTATCGCCGGGGCAAAGCCCTGCGCGGCAGCCTGAGCAATCAACGCCTCTCCTGCGGCCCGATCCCCTTCAATGACTGCCATGCGACCTTTCGTATAGATAGCCTCCGGCAATCCCTTCAATACCAATGCCGGCAACCGACCCTTTTCCTCAGCGTAAAAATGCTGGACCAACCACAGCGCCGCTGCATCCTGCCCACTATCCGCCAGCTCTGTCATTTGTGGGCGCAACTGGTAATTCCGCTCATAAATGGATAGTGCTTTTATACCCACCAAAAACAGCACTAGGATTAACAGTGCCAGCAGGATATTCCTGCTGCGTTTTTCGGTAATTACTGTCCGAATTTCCCCGTTATCCAGGTGGCTGATAATCGTAAACACCGGTTGGTTTGCGCTGTGCATAACGCCCTCCCCTCGCATTTGTCCCCCTAAGCCTCGATAGGCAGCCGAAACGGCGTCCCCGCGCCGTGGTGGCTAATATCCGCACTCAGTACCCGCAGGTAGACGTCAGTGGAGCGCATGTCCGTATGGCCCAGGAGCCGCCGCACCTGGTCCGGCGTCTTGCCGTGGATCAGGTGGTTGATTGCATAGCTGTGCCGCAACGTGTGTGGATTGATTGTCAACGGCAGGGCCGGTTGTACTCGCCGGCCTGCACTGTTGATTCGGTGGCGAATCGCATGGCGCGAGAGCTGGCCAAACAACAGCTCGCGTCTTTTGATTTTTTGGGTTTTGATATAGCGCCTCAGTGTCTCGATGAACGGGCCATCACCCAGGCCGATCATACGCCGAGGGGGGCGATTTTTTTTCGGTGTGCGGTTTTTCAATATCGGCAGCTTCACACAAGGGTCTATATTACCCTCCAGTTGAAAATCCTCTGGCCGCAGCATCAACATCTCGGACACCCGCGCCCCCGTTACCCATAGGGTATAGGCGGCCAGGTGCGTAGTGCCGTCCTCGATGGACGACAGCAGGCGCTCCACCTCCGGCAGCACCAGGTAATTAAAATCCGGATCGTTCGGCATATCCCGCAACAGGAACTCGCGCCGGGCAATCAGTTGGTTCCAATCCACCACCACCCGCTGCATCACGCCGGGCGCGCTGGTTGGCACAGTCACGTTATAGCTGGGGTACTTATCCATGGGCGGCCCTCCGCTGGAATAACCGCTGGAATACGGGCCTTTTTTCTGCCTGATGATACTCCAGTGGTATGCGCCGGTTGATCCGCTCCAGGAGCTGCCGCGCACGCTCGCATTGCACCCAAGCGCCGTCCGCCAAGTCGGTTGCCGTAGCCAGCTCCAGGGCCTGGCCCTGCAATGCCCACAGCTCCGGCACGTTCAAATCCGGCCTCAGTCGCGCCTCCAGTTTTTTGGTTTCCGCCTCCACCTGATCCATATCGCAGACCAATAGATAGCCCTCGCAAAATGCCTCGTAAACAGCGGTGATTTGCTCTTTATGGCCGAGCTTCCAGGGCTCCCAATACGCAATAGGTTTCTCGACGCCGGTTGCGTATCTATTACGCATAGTCTGTCCTCCACTGATCTGAGCAATCGCCCCGTGCTGACCGCAGCCGGTCCAGCAGGTGACACCGATTGTTAATATCTCGCTGTTGCACCAGCAACCCCTCAGCGGCCTCCAGAATAAACTGTAACGACTCCAATTCCGCGATGGTGAACAACAGTAGGCGCTGGCTAGCTGGGCGTTTGTGGATTTCATCCAGGCGGCGGGATTGGTCCATTAATTGTGCTGCCAGCTCCGTTTCCGGAACTGTGCGGCTCCCCTCCAGGAGCAGCGGGGTCAATATGATTTCCAGGGCCAGGTCATCGAGGGTGGTTGGCGCCAGCATATAAACCCCGCCGCTGCCGCTGTCGAGCTGGAATCCCAGATCCCGTAGTGCGCTCAACACCTGGCCACTGTGCCGGTCCGGAATGCGGACAGTGCGCGCGCCGCTAATGGTGCAAAACGCCACCTCCCGCTCCAGGTAGCTATTTTTTCGCTGTGGGGCCTGGATCTCGCCCCCGAAGCGGTCGATCTCCAGGGTTTCCACCGGCATCTTTTCCATCTGTACAGATTGCATCAAAACCTCCTGTGTTCGCGCAGATATGCGGGAATTGTGCATATCTGCGCGGTTTGCGGCTCCCGTAATGCAGCGATCGGAGGCCCCCCGCGGCGACCCGCTGGAGGTCCCGGAGGCCTCCGGGACCTCCAGCTGGTAACTGTTTCTAACTATCTGATATCAATACAAAAATTCATTTTGGCGTCAATCCGCTGTTACAGCCTGTCGGTGCCGGTAAGGCGCCCATGAGGCCCCCGCGCAAAGATGGCATATCTGCGCGGATTGGAGGAAAAACCAATGATCAGGAATCACGACCAATTTCATTCATAAGGCGAGCTGCGACCTTACTGGCTGTTTCCTGGAAAGCCATCCTTATTTGGCCACGCGATGATAAAAATGGAAAATAATACAAGTATTCCATGTGCGATCAGTACGAATTGCCAGCCAGGAAGGCTGTATCCCAGCGCGACAACTATTAAAGCGCCGATAAAGGAAATTACTATAAAAAATCCGGTCCACTGTAATGACCCCCAATGTTTTATTCCCATTATGTTTAACGGCATATTTAACCCCTCCTTTTAGTCGTTTCACTTTTCAAATATCCTATGCCAACCAAAACAACATGCTTCACCAGTGACCACAAACCCAGAAATATTGATAGATTAACGGCAGAATAAAAAATATATATCCAATAAAAAGAACCTTACCGATGCCTTTCTTATTTGAATCTACCTGCTTGATAAATATGACGGGACCAATAATCCATAGCATCGCACCAACAAAAAACCATGCAACGAATATATAGTCAATATATTCGACCCATTCTGCTCGACTACTGTATGATCCAGAGTTGTATGATTCAAGGATACAAGCTTCTATTTCTGATGGAACCATAAACCATCCAGCAATGAAGCATAAAACTGCATATATCAATAAATAATTATATTTTTTAAAGCAAACATCTCGAAGGCTAAGAAAAAATTTACTTATTGATTTTGTAACTTCTGCCAGATCTATATCCACTGTTATTCCTTTCCATTGATCAATTGATGTAGCTCAGGGCCTTACAGCGAAAAAGCGCTCTCTTAGAAACCAATAGAGCCGCTTCAAGACTCAACACAGCACCGAAAACTCCAAAATAAATATTGGATGGTGGTTTCCAACACCAAATGAGTCCAGTCCAGCACAAAGCCGGAAAAAGAAGAACAACCAACGTCGTTGGTTTACTGAAACCTTGATTTGCACATCCTACCCTTAACAGAGTCATGCTTATACTTAATACTATTGCCAGGTAGATATAAAATTCCATACTTTCACCCTTTACTCGTTAATGCCAGATCTATATCCACTGTTATGTCCTATTTTGCTTAGGAAAAAAGAGCCTTTCCAGGGAAAGGCTAAACAAGGGCGCTGCGACGTATTCCATTTCTCCTCTGTGTACCGGTATTATTCATCCCAAGAATTTTTCATTGTGCTTACGACCACGAAACCGAAACCGTGTCAAATTGCCCCGTATCCAGGAGAGGCGCTGTGGTTCTGTGCGTGTGCCTTTCACCGGAGCCAGATACACCCGCTGACCTTTCCCGTAAAACACCAGGCTCCAGCTTACCCAGTGCAGTAGGTTACGCTCCAGTCTGGCCACACGAGTGGTCAGTACGATTTCCCCAGAGCGCGCTCTAAAGCCGGCCAGTAGGCTCCCGGAGTGTTTTTCTCGCAGTTGAGTGAGTTCCTGGTCAAGCGCCCGATAATCCATTAGAAGACGCCAGGTTCAGGTCAATGATTATTTTTTCACACTGATTCAGCATCGCTTCGAGACAAACTGATTGCTGTTTGTTGACATCCTCCCTGCCCTAAAGGACGAGGATTCCTACAGCTAGACGGCGATGCCCCGCCGCAAGAATGTTCTTTGCCGCGTTGATATCGCGGTGGTGCTCAGCTCCGCACTCTGAGCAAGTCCATTCTCTTTTTCGCAAACCTGTCCTACCCTTCGGACTGCTATCGGGAATAGTCCCGCAGCACGAACAGGTTTGGGTGGAGTAGACTTCGTTGATTTCTTCAAAAGCCACGCCTGCGTGATCGCACTTGTATTCCAGCATGGTTTTGAGGGAGCCCCAGCCCGCATCTAAAACGGACTTGGCCATCTTGGTCTTGGTCAGGGCCTGGCTCGATACGTTACCAACGAAGATTGCCGCATTCTCATTGACGAGTTTGCGGCTGTATTTGTGCAGGGTATCTTGCCTGCGGTTTCTGATTTTGGCGTGTACAGCCTTTACGCGCCGCTTGTTTCTGGCTCTTTGGGCAATACCCAGCTTGGCCTCCAATTTGCGGTATTCACGGCCTTTAACGCCCTCGCCGTTGGAATCGGTAGCTGACTCCTTGCAACCGAGGTCAATGCCTACTGAAGCTTTACCTGCTGATTTCTCGGTTTCGACCGATACAACAACATTGAAATACCAGCGGCCCCTGGCGTCCTCGTTGAAGCTGGCAGAGCGGAACTTGTATTGGCTCAGGCCAAAGGAGTCCCAAACGGAAAAGAAACAGCCGTTGTGGAGGACCTGCCCATTCTTCCACTTGGCTGCGCCGGTGTTCACCGGAACCCAGCCAAGGGAGCGGCGAACACCGCCAGACTTGCGCCAGTTGAGTCGAGCTTTCTTGAACTGCTTTCTGCGGATGACGTACTCAGAAGCCACACACTGGAGCGTCTGGCTATGCAGGCCAAGTTCTTTGCCTGCGCCTTTGGTGTAGGGGTGCAGATCATAGGCAGACAAAAACTGTCCCCGCTCTTTGATTGAACGAGAGCTGAGTTCGTTGATGTAGTTCCAGACAAAATTTACAGAGCGAGCCATCTGATTGAGCTGCTTTGCATGTTTGTCCTTGACTCGAACTTTCAGCGTTTTTGTCTTCTGCATAGTCTCCTCAATCAATGTCATCAAACAGTATGTGCAAAAGTAAAGAGCACCACATTAGTCGGCTATCGCCGACGCGCTTACATCCCTGCACTAGAAGTACGGGGTTTGCCGCACAATCCGATCAAGGAATGTGTTGGTAGTTTCCATCGTCATCCCTGGTGCCACCTCCATTTGTTTGAAATTGCTGCTGGCACAGGTTAAACAATGCTTGGTTGTTTCGATACTGCCCACAATTAAAAGCCGAACCATTGTATTTTGATACTTGGAATTGACAATTAATATAATTGCTGCCATTCAGATTGTTACAAGTGGCCGCTGGAAGATTTGCAGATCTTGTATTGGCATTGCCAGTTGATTGACAATTCATATCTCTATTTTTACATTTTGGAGGATCTTCCCAAAATCCAAGAGTAGCCAGATATATTGCAAAATCTCTTTGCACTTTTACACATTCTGAATGTGAGGCAGGAATAAAAATACCAACGGAACACATTAATGCTTCACATACTAATTGTTCATCGCTGTCAATATCACATGCGGAAGCGCTGCCAACTATAAATGCACTAATGATTGTATATATGACTGTATTTTTCATATATTAACTCCTTTGCTATTGGAATGAGAGATTACAGGTGCGTTAAGAGAAAAGTCCCTAATGCTTGTTTTGTGAAAATCCTTTTCAAGCGTCTGCGATAGAGCGCTGTCCTCACCTAGCAAAGTGCGCACAGACATTAGCAGGCTGCTGAAAAAGTCCCTTTAACGAAATTTTTACCTTAACTCTTATAAAACCAGAAAATTCAGAGCCTACAAAACAAGTGTTTTTTTGATTCTAAAACTTCAAGATGATGATGCTTTAATTCAAAATCCGAGTTTTTCAGCAGCCTGCTAGTATCACGAAGTTAAAACTGGCTTGGGTGATCCTGACGACGGAGGTATTTTCTCAGTTATATTGGGTTGTAATTGTCGGGAAAATACATTCATGAAATTGCTATAAAATAACACGTTAGCAGTTCCGGGTAGCCGCAAATGGGAATCCAGAATAGGGGAAGATGCTGGCAGAAGACCTCAGAAACTTTCGGATGCTCTCCCTGGAATACTCTGGATTCCAATCAAGTCAACAACGGTTAGCCACCTAAGCGCGCGCAAACCGGTCGAGTTTTTCAAAAAGTTTCCGGCCTGAAAAAGCGCAACAGATTACACACACTTTACTAAAATAGGTCCCATGGCAACACACTGTACTAAGGCTTAGCACCAATCGTTATCTTCGTGCCAGCCCTGCCCATCAGACGTATTTCCTGATTAATGGACGCAGCCCGTAAAATTTCTCTTACTGGTATAATGCAAAAATTTGTGAGACACACACTATGGTCAGATTTAGCAGGGCAGAAGGGTTTGAAAGGGAAAAGTCTCAATAGGCCTGCGATTATTCTCAACCGCCCAAAAACCTTATCCATTAAACGGGTAACCCAGGCAACAGGGGGTTCCACCAAGTAAATAGACCGTAAGCCCGCTACGCATGGTTAGATGTCTACCTGGGGGGTGTTCATTGCGGCACAAACCCCGCTGTCGACAGCAAATCGGTGTGCGCCTTTGCAATAGCCGCAGTGCCACACACTGAACGATAGAATTGACAGATAACAGCGAAGTGATCAACCGAGGCCTCACAGGAAATAGCTGCACACACGCGAGGCGTTTAGACCCCGCTGGGCTGGAGCACCGTTACTTTTCCAGCAGCAAACCACATTCCCGGTGCTCTTCCCCCTTGGTGGGGTCAAAGTACACATCGTTATCCGGCAGCTCATTGTCGTAGACATAGCCTTCCACATCCACTTCCCTCAAATGGAACATCGGCGCCACGCGGATGGTGCCGTGATTGCCCAGGGTGAAAATGTCCAGGTTTTTGCGATGTGCGTTCTGGTCGTGGCGGATACCGTTCAACCAAACATCCGGTTTCAATTCCCCCATGGCACGATTAAACGGCTCCAGTTTTACCGTGCGTGAAAAAAAGTCGTGCTCGGGAGTGTCCAGCGGGGGGATACCGCCATACACGGCATGGTAATGGGCCGCTGACATCTTCGGGGCATAGGTGCGCAGATTCAGATTAAACTTGCTTACTACAGATTCTATATGGCGGTAGGTCTCCGGCGTGTTATAGCCGTGGTCTACCCAGATCACCGGAATATCCGGTTTTTCTCTGGTCACCAGGTGTAAAAAAGCCACTGCCAGCGGGCGAAAATTGGTAAACACCACCGGGTTTTGCGCACGCTCCATGGTAAATCGCATGATCTCGTTGGGCTTCTCTCCGGCGAAATCGCGGTTCAATGCGTCCAAATCGGCGCCGTGATGGAAGAATGGGTCAGAAGCCGCATGCAGGGAATTGGCGGAAGCGTTACGTCCCATAAAAATCAGTGCACAGAAAAACTAGGATGGAAGGCATGTTACCCAGTTCCTTATCTATATAGAAACAATAAAAAGAATTGAAGTAATAATTTTCAGTTATAAGCAATTCACCGCCGCGCAACGGGCATGTCCTGCCCCACTATCCCCGCAGTGTGCTGCAGCGCATCAGAATCAGCGGCTGTCCGTATTCCGCACAGTAGCAGCGCCCGGTTTCCACAAAGCCGTACCTCTGCAGGAAATAACGTGTGCGCAAGTTCTCCCTCAGCACCCGGGTCTGCAGTTGGGTTTTCCCCTGCCCGGCGGCAGCTACCAGGCTTGCACCGATACCGCAACCGGCAAACAGGGGGCTGACACACAGGTGGGCAAGCCGGTCTTGATCCAGAACAGTGATAAAGGCTTCGGCGACCGCCGGGTGACGGCCGGTAAACACCAGGCACAGACCGGCGCGTCGGCACTCACAGCGAAACTGGCGCACCCTATTTAGCCAGAAGGCTCGGGGCAGGGAGGGGTGTGAGCTGACCGCAGCGTGCAACCACAGCTGTTCCAGCCGGTCCAGCTCTTTGAATTCTGCCTTCCTAATCACGGGCGGCGCTCCCGAGACAAATACACAGGCACAATCCTAATCAGGGCAAAGTACGGCCCCTACAAAATGTTCTCCCAATCGGGCGGAAACCATCCGAAACGGGAAAATCCACCAGTGACACCAAAGGGCATAAAAAAATAACTGTTGAACCTCAAATCAATGGTAAAATGTAATCATTCTTATTAACAAATAAAACATTATTAACTTTAGTCACTCCCTGGAGGGTCCATGACACTTTTCCCCCGCTCGCCACTGGCATTTGCCCTGGCGGCATTGACGGCTATGCCGAGTCTGGCCGAAGAGCGCCTGGAGACTGTTTCGGTCATCGGCGATCCCGAATCCATCTCCAGCCTGCCGGGTTCAGCACACCTGATCGACACCGACGAGCTGGCCAAGTTTGAATTTGTGGATATCAACCGCATACTGCGCTCGGTGCCGGGTGTCTACCTGCTGGAAGAGGATGGTTACGGCTTGCGGCCGAACATCGGGATTCGCGGCGCCCAGGGGGGGCGCTCCGGCAAGATCTCTCTGATGGAAGATGGCGTGTTGATTGCGCCCGCACCTTATTCAGCCCCCGAGGCCTACTATTTCCCCAGCGCCGGCCGTCTGGATGCCATCGAGGTGCTGAAGGGCCCCGCTGCCCTGCTCTACGGCCCATTCACGGTGGGCGGCGCCGTGAATATGCTCAGCACACCAATCCCAGAAAGCCCTGTAGGCATGGTACAGCTCGAAGCCGGCGAGTATGGCGAGGCTCGCCTGCACAGCTATTACGGCACCAGCACCGAAAACACCGGCTGGCTGCTGGAAACCCAGCAACAGTATGCAGATGGTTTCCGCAGCATCGATCGCGCCGGCAGCGCGGATATTGCCAAAGAGGATTACCTGCTCAAGGGCCACCTGCGCTCCGATGCGGATGCGACCTATCGCCAACAACTGGATATCAAACTGCAGTACTCCGAAGAGGAGTCCGGCATGAGCTACCTGGGACTGAGTGATGCCGACTTAAACGACGGTCCCAACCGCCGCTACGGCATCAGCGCCCTGGATGAAATGCAGAACCGTCACAGCACCGTGCAGCTGAACCACAGCATTCAGCTGGACGAGGACTTCACGCTGCATACCCAGGCCTACTACAACAAGTTCAAGCGCGACTGGTTTAAGGTGGGCCTCGGAGACCTGATTGAGGAGGCGAATAGCGATGACGAAACTGTAGCTGCCAGTGCGCAAGCGATACTCAATGGGCAGCAGGATTACCTCGGTTTCGGTATCAAGCACAACAACCGTGAATACGAGTCCAAGGGTATCCAGGTGAGCGCCGACTGGCTGTTCGATACCGGCTCCATCAACCACGAATTGACCCTAGGTTTACGACGGCATTGGGATGAGGTGGACAGATACCAGCCCGTGGAGATCTATGACCAGATTAATGGTCAATTGGTATTTGATCGCGTTGAACTCCCCAGCCCTAGTAATAACCGTATTGAAGAGGCCGATGCCACCTCCTTCTTTATCTCCGACGATATCCAGTTGGGCAATAAACTGACCCTGACGGCGGTACTGCGTTATGAGGATTTGGAAACCCAGCAACAGCGCTATAACGATGCGCAGCGTACAGAGAAAGGCAGTTACCGCTCAAACCAAGTAGATGAGTGGCTGCCGGGGCTGGGGTTGGTGTATCAGGTCAGCGAGCAGTGGGGCCTGTTGGCGGGTGTGCATCGCGGTTTCGCCCCGCCCGGTGCCGGTGCTAAAAATGGCCAGGGTCCCGAGTTATCCACCAACTATGAGTGGGGTGCACGCTTTGATAACGGCACCCTCGCCGCCGAGCTGATCGCCTTCTATAGCGACTATGAGAATGCAGTGCAGAACTGCTCTGTGGCCGTATCCTGCCCCAATGGAGCCGAAAGTGGCACCTTTCAACTCGGTGAGGCGGAAATCAAGGGCCTGGAAGCTGCCTTGGGCAGCGAGTGGGTGCTCGCAAACGGCTGGACCCTGCCAGTGCGTGCCACCTACACCTACACTGATGCGGAGGTCACCGAAGACCAGGACTCGCTCTGCAATGGGGACCCCCTCTGCGATGTGAACCCTGAGGAACTCCTGCTGGCCGGCGATAACCTGGTATACCTGCCAGAAAATGTCTTCGCGGTATCTGCGGGCCTGGACAGTGGCGCCGCCTGGCGCCTGAACCTCACCGCAGCCTATCAGGATGAGATGTGTGTCAACACCCGCTGTAACCGCGGCGGTGCCAACCAGTTCGATTACACCGAGTCCCTGTGGGTGGTGGATGCCGCCGCACACTACGATTTCAGCGCCGACCTGACCGGTTACCTGAAAGTGGATAACCTGTTTGACGAGCAGGTGATTATCAGCCGCAGCCCGGAAGGCGCCCGCGCCAACCGGCCGCGCGCGGCCACTGTGGGGATCAAGTACATCTTCTGAATCACTTTGGCCAAATACCGCCGCCGTTAAGTCATTATTGTAGTTATATACCGCATCTCGCTACAGTAGCTTAACGGCCAGGTCGCTTCTCCTCCGAACCGGATGCGCACTTGCAACGCACTAGCTATTCGTTAAATCGCTGGTGAATGACACTCAGTTTAAGAGAGGGCGACTTCCATATATTTCAGGCTTACACTTCAGGTAATGATTGGCTTCTGGATAGCATCAACATGATCGTTTACGAACCGGGGCGGTACCATATGGATGACGATCAACGGTCTGAGAGATGACAAAATATGTACAAGCAATAGCTCTTATAAAATCGGCACCTTGCAATTTGGCAGAACTTTGGTACCGATTTTACTGCACTCACTATCCAACGCGTTTATGTTGCCTACCAAACAGTACTAGAGAAGGGATTGAAACCAGATTCACTTTGTAACAATAAGGCTATTTGTCAAATACTATACGGACGTTTGTCGTAAGTATAAGTATGTCTATTTCTCTATAGTCGGTTTTTTCATGTCTGGGCCCAACACAACGGTTTAGGCGGGGTTTTATAAGCAGGTATTTTTTCTAAGAAGGTCTGTCAACGAATACCTAATGACCCCAATCGATGTGCAGCAATTTGGGAGAGTGCCCTCAAAACACGTTGGATTTGAACAGGTTCCCTCATGCCGGTGGTCTTTCTGGGATAAAGACTTTAACCCTGATTTCTTGAAAATTGTCGCTGTATTTAAACCGAGAGCGATTGTCAGTCATTGTAAAAAAATACCGGCGCAGACAAAAAAGTCTTTGCCGGTATTCGGAAATGATAAAGTAGCCCAATGGCGGGGCAAGTTATCCTCTCACTGGGTGTTGACCATCACTTCAGTTTCTGCGAAGACCTGCGCGCCATTGCCGTGGTTCAGGATGCCGAGGGCACGGGTATTGGGCGCAAGCCCCATCCACTCAAGCGCGATAGTGCCGCTGCTATTCAGTTGCGCCTGGCCCGGTGCAATCAACTGGGTATTGCCACTGTCACCGGTCAGGTTGAAATTAAACAGCGTGAAAGGCGTTGCGCCTGCTGCAGAATCGTAGTCATCGACAAACGCGGCGTATTCCCCGGGCGCGGGGTTGAGTATGGTCACGGACTCGGTAGAGGTTTCAGAACCGCTGCTGCCCACTTCCGGGAAATCGGGAGCCGGCCCAAACACCCGTAAATCCAGATCATCACTGCCGCTGCCATCGCCTACATCGGCATCGAACAGGGCTATGCGGGCCAGATTCGTTCCTTCTGGCACGTCGAAGAAGATCAATTGGGAACCGCCGTCCTCTACACTGCCGGGATTGGCCACGCCTTCTGCCAGGCCGTTTACCGTCACCTGGTAGTCGCCGTTATAGCCGAACCGCACATCCAGATTGAGGATGCCGTCGGTACCTTCAGCGGCGACCTGTGTTGGTGCCGACAAGGCTACCGGACGGACGGCGACAGGGCTGCGCACATGGTAGCGGGTGCCCACTGATTGCCAGCTCAGGTCGCCGAAAGCCCACTTGTTCATTGCAGCGTTCTCAGTGACTGTGAAAGTAACCTCAAACTCCGCGCTTTCCCCCTCTCTTAATCGCAGCACGCGCGGATGTACCTGTACCTCGACACCAACTGGCGCATTAACCGAGACCCAGTACCACTTTGAGCCGCGGGATACGCTGGTGACACGGCGTTTTACGGTCTGGGTTCCCACCAGTGCACCAATACCGATAGAGGGCAGGTTCAGGTCACTGCTGTCAATGGAATAACCCAGATTAACCAGGTTGTCACAGGTCGTGCGCTCGACAATTTGCGGCTGATTTTCAGCGCCGCATAAAAACGCCAGGTAGTCATTAAAACCGGCGTCGTAAACCAGGCCGGGCTGGAGAGCGGAAGAGGGTGCGATGGCGCCGGCACCGATATCGAACGGATCTGCCATTTCCGGGCCGAATGTTTTGCGCAAGTCGGTGCGGGCCGTACTCATTAGCGCGGACTTGGCCATTGCCGGAGACCAGTCCGGGTGGGCCTGTTTCAGCAGCGCCATCACACCGGCCACATGGGGGCTGGCCATGGAAGTACCACTCAGGCGTCCAAACAGGCTGCCACCGCTTAGCGTCGGCGAAATACCGGCGAGAATGCCAACACCCGGTGCCGCCACATCCGGCTTGATAATATCCGGCGCGCCGGCATTGTAGCCCCGGGAGGAAAAGCTGGCGATACGGTCTTCGCGGGAAATCTGCAGTGCGGGGTCCAGTATGCCACTGACGCCTTCACTGCCCGCAATCAGTTCGCCATCCGCATAGCGGATCATCACGCCGGGAATACGCGTGTCCGGCGCGGACATGGCAATCGGATCAAAGCGATCCACCGCCGTGCCATCGTTGTATACGACGATCGCAACCGCACCGGCGTCCGCCACATTATTGTACTTGTCCGTGAAGGAGCAGCCCCCGCGTTTTACCAGGGCGATTTTGCCTGCCATAACCGCGCTGTTATCGAGTGCAGCGCAAGCTTCGAGCGGCACACTGACGAGGACAGGTGCCGACAGCAGCCCAGCGTCCTGCATGGAGACGGGGCCACTGCCCTCCAGAGCATCGTAAGTTCCGGCGATAGGCGCTGGTGAATCCACGCGCAATGCCGTACCAAAGCGTTGGTCATCCTCAGCGGCAGCCACTGCAGTGATCCAGGGAACGCCGGAAGGTGTGCCGATGGTGGCGACACCAGGGCCCCCGTTACCGGCGGAAGTGGCAACGAAAACACCCGCCTCCGCAGCAAACAGGTATGCGATATCGTCCGCACCGGTGAAGTTGGTGCTGCCGCCACCTACAGAGTAGTTGATCACGTCCACGCCATCGGCCACGGCCTCGTCAATAGCCGCCATAGCGTCCGCCGAGGAGCAGCCGCTGTCGTCCGGGTTCGGCGCATCCCAGCATACCTTGTACACGGCAACCCTTGCCCGCGGCGCCATGCCGGTAAGGGTTTCCCCATCCGGTGTCACCACACCGTAGTTGCCGGCGGCGGTGGTGGCGGTGTGGGTGCCGTGCCCGTCGGCATCCCGCGCAGAGAGGAATTCGTAGTCCGCCAGTGTACCCGTGGAGCGGAAGGCGTCGGAAAAGGACTTGGCCTTGATCAGTTTGTTGTTACAGGTGAAAGCAGCGTCGTTGGGGTTGAATGCGGTATTGCCAAAATCACAGCCCTCACCAACAAAGGATTCGGGCACAGGCCCGTAGGGAATAGAAGCGCCGCGGTTGCCTTGGCGGGGCGTGGGGATGTCGGCAAGGCTGAGATGCTCGGGGTGAATACCGCTATCGATCACACCGACAACCACATTTTCACCGGTTATCCCCCAGAGCCAGGGGCTGGGTATACGGGTCAGGCCGAGAAAGTCCGCAGTGGAATCTGTATGGGGTTTGAGCAGACGATCTTCCCATACGCCCTTGACCTCAGTGTGGCTGCGCAACGCCTCGGCTTCTTTTTTGCTCATTACCGCCGCGAAACCGTTAAAGGCCGTATCGTACTCATGCACCTTGCGCACACTGGGCATGGAGGACAGCACCCGCTCACGGCGCGACTTGAGGAACCCGGCATAGTGTCGGTAGCTGCCGCTGCGCCGGTCAAGCCTGCGCTGCAAAGCGGATTTCACCGCGGACGATCCGGGGGCGGCGCCGCTGTACGAGGATAGCGGTTCACCATTTAGTTGAACGATATAAACCTTTCTGTGCTTTTCGGCATTGGCAGCGGGTTTGCCACTGCCCGTTTCAGCGAAACTGCTGCCCGAAATGAGCAGTCCGGTCATGAGCGCGAAAATTATCGTTTTTTTCATTGAAAAGTTCCTTTTATGTTTTTACGCAGGCGGGAAAATAGCGGCTGGCAGGGTAATCTCTGTAACGCTGCGGCACACACTGTATTTTCAGTGCCGCGCAACAGGGCCCTCTTCGAAACGCCGCGCCCATCCATGGTCTGTCAGAAATAGCGGTTGCAATGGTGGACTTGCCCGTCCCATTACCAGCTTTTAAAGGAATGTCGTCTACAACTCAACGTGTTGGCACACAATTTATTGTGTAGTAATGGGTGCGGCGGAAAGGGCAGGGAGAGAAAGATAAGCAAGTCATGTATGTGCAAATCGACCGGTTCAAGGCGCAGCCGGAAACCTGTTTGCGTCCTCCACACACCCGTCCAACAAAAATTGAGCAAACTGCGCCAAGTCCGCAAATAGAACCGTGTTCTCAAGGTGTGGATTGGAATGCGCCATTATCTTTTTCAACGTGCGTTCCCCCTCACCGGATTTAAGCAGTACCGGCTTGCAGCCTTTTGCCAGCGCCAACTGCAAATCCTCGAGCTTATCCCCGAGCAGATAGCATCCGTACAAACTGGTATCGAACTCCGCCTCTATCGCTTCGAGTAATCCCGGTTTGGGTTTACGGCAACGGCAGTGGTCCTCCGGGCCGTGGGGGCAGTAAAAGATCGCGGCGATCTCACCGCCGGCATCCTCCACCAGCGCGCGCAACCTGGTATGTATGGCCTCCAGGTCATCGAGATCAAACCGACCGAGGGTCAGACCGCTCTGGTTGGTGGCAATCACCAGCTGGTAACCGGCGCGACTGAGCGCAGCCAGGGCTTCGATACTGCCGGGCAGGGGCTGCCACTCATCGGCAGATCTGACGCAGGTGTCGGGGGCTTCGTTGATAACCCCATCGCGCCCGAGAATGATCATTGGCATGGCTGATACGCCCTGTTGGTTTGAAGCGAAGCAGAAGCCGGGGCTCCTATAGGGGTTATTTGGCCGGTGCCAGCAGGGAAATATCGGCAACTTGCAGAAACAGTGCCCGCAGCTGGGCCAGCAGGGCCAGGCGGTTCTCGCGCAGTCGCTCGTCGTCGCTCATCACCATCACACGGTCAAAGAAAGTGTCTACGGTTTCCCGCAAACCCGCCAGGCCAGCGAGACCCTCGGCGAAGTGCGCATCGCTGTACAGTGGCTCCACCTCAGCTCGGGCCACCTGCACAGCGGCGTACAGGGCCTTCTCCGCCTCTTCCTGCAACAGGGCCTCGTCGATAGTTTCGGGCAAGGCGGTGTCAAGCTTGGCGAGGATATTGGAAACACGCTTGTTGGCGGCAGCCAGGGCACCGGACTCCGGCAGCTGGCTGAAGGCGTTGACCGCGTGCACACGGTTGTCGATATCCAGTGGGCGCGACAAATTGCGTGCGGCCACCGACATAAACACCTCGGCGGCGATACCTTCGTCTTCATAACGGGCGCGAAAGCGCTCCAACACATACTGCAGGGCCTGCTCCACAACCCTGTCATACTCCCCCAGGGCAGTGCGCGGATAATTGTCGCGAGCCAGCTCCAGCAGTTGGCGCAGATCCAAGTCGAGACGCTTTTCCACCAGAATGCGGATAATGCCGAGGCTGGCGCGGCGCAGGGCGAAGGGATCACGGGAGCCGCTGGGAGGCTGGCCGATGCCGAAGATGCCCACCAGAGTATCCAGGCGATCCGCCAGGGCGATCACGGTACCGGTCTCACTGGCGGGCAGCTCGTCACCGGCGAACTTCGGCATGTACTGTTCATACATGGCCTTGGCCACATCCAGCGGCTCGCCATCGTTTTCCGCGTAATAGTAACCCGCGATACCCTGCATATCGGCGAATTCAAACACCATCTCGGTAACCAGGTCCGACTTGCACAGGCGCCCGGCGCGTTCGGCCCAGTTGCTGTGGGCACCCACCTGTTCAGCGATGACACGCGCCAGAGCGGAGACCCGCTCGGTCTTGTCGTAGACACTGCCCAGATGTTGCTGGAACACAATCTGGCGCAATTTCTCCCGACGAGACTCCAGACTGGTCTGTTTGTCGGTCTCGAAGAAAAAGGCGGCATCTGCCAGTCGCGGGCGGATGACGCGCTCATTGCCGTGGATCACCTGGGCGGCATCCTGGCTCTCGATATTGGACACGGTGATAAAGAAAGGCAGCAATTGGCCATCTTCATTCACCACGTGGAAATACTTCTGGTGCGCCTTCATGGAGGAGATCAGGGCTTCTGCGGGCACTTCCAGAAAGCGCTCCTCGAAGCGGCCGGTGAGGGCGACAGGCCATTCCACCAGCGCAGTCACTTCGTCGAGCAGATCGTCGTCAATTACCGCTTCACCATTAACGTTATTGGCCTCGGCAATCACCTGGACACGAATGGCTTCGCGGCGCTCGGCGAAGTCCGCCATTACGTAGCCGGGCTCGCGCAGAACCTGCGCATAATCGTGGGCGGAGTGGATCTCCAGCGCGCGATTGCAGTGGAAGCGATGACCACGGCTGGTATTACCGGCTTTTAAGCCGAGCACTTCGCCATCTACCACCTTGTTGCCAAATAGCATGACGAGCCAGTGCACCGGACGCACGAACTCCTCGCGGCGCGCACCCCAGCGCATACGCTTGGGAATAGGCAGTTGAGCCAACGCTTTCTCGACAATGCCCGCCAACAAGGATTCAGTTTCAGCGCCTTTCTGCTCGCTGATAAAAGCCAGGCGCTCGCCTTTGTCAGTCTCTTTGCGTCCCAGCTCTTCAACGGTCACGTCGTTGCTGCGGGCGAAACCCTCAGCGGCTTTACTGGGCTTACCCTCTTTATCGAAGGCGACTTTGACGGCCGGGCCCAGCTTTTCAATTTGCTTGTCTTGCTGCTTGTCTGCCAAGCCGAACACCGCTACTGCCAGGCGGCGCGGAGCTGCGTAGGCTTTAACCTCGCCAAAAGACAACTCGGCGCCCTTGAGACCTTGGGTAATACCATCGGCGAAAGCGTTCATCAATTTGTGCAACGCCCTGGGTGGCAGCTCTTCGGTGCCCAGCTCTACCAGAAAATCCTGAGCCATTACTGCTTCTCCTCTTGCTCGATGTCTTCCGCCAAAATATCTGCCCGCAAGGCATCATCTGCCATGGGGAAGCCTAAGGCGCGGCGCGCATCGTAGTAAGCCTGTGCCACGGCGCGGGCCAGGGTGCGTACACGCAGGATATAGCGCTGGCGTTCGGTCACTGAGATGGCGTGGCGTGCATCCAGCAGGTTAAAGGCGTGGGAGGCCTTCATGACTTGCTCGTAAGCGGGCAACGGCAGGCCCAGTTCAATCAGGCGCGCACTTTCGCGTTCACAGTGATCGAAGGTGGCGAACAGGAACTCTACGTCGGCATGTTCAAAGTTATAGTGGGACATCTCCACTTCGTTCTGGTGGAAAACATCGCCGTAGGTGACGGGGCTGCCACCTGGGTTGCGGGTCCACACCAAGTCGTAGATGGATTCCACGCCCTGCAAGTACATAGCGATACGCTCGAGACCATAGGTGATCTCGCCGGTGACCGGGAAGCACTCCAGACCACCTACCTGCTGGAAATAGGTAAACTGGGTCACTTCCATACCGTTTAGCCACACTTCCCAGCCGAGACCCCAGGCGCCCAGGGTCGGGGACTCCCAGTTGTCCTCCACAAAGCGGATATCGTGGATGGCCGGGTCCACCCCCATGGTGCGCAGGCTGTCGAGGTACAGTTCCTGGATATTGTCCGGGGACGGTTTCAACACTACCTGGTATTGGTAGTAGTGCTGCAAGCGGTTGGGGTTTTCGCCATAGCGGCCGTCGGTGGGGCGGCGACACGGCTGTACATAGGCTGCATTCCAGTTTTCCGGACCCACGGCGCGCAGGAAGGTCGCCGGATGAAAAGTGCCGGCACCCACTTCCATATCCAGAGGCTGTAGAATGACGCACCCCTGGCGCGCCCAATAATCCTGCAGGGCAAAAGCAAGTCCCTGAAAGGTACTGAGATCGTATTGCTTGGACACCGTTATCTCCGGATCAGTATCAGCTGTGGGCAAAGGGACGCAATTATAGCGGCAGCAGCTCTCGCGCTTAAAGCACTGTGGCCGTGCCGGGCAGTTTGACCAGCTGTGTCTGGTCTCTTGGCCGTTTGCTGCGGCGTTTGGTATAGGAAGTGAGTGCAGTGGATATTAAGGGGTACCTCGCGGCAGGTGTACTAAAAATGGTGGGCAGACTGCCACTGAAATGGTCGCGGCGCTTGGGGCGCTGCGCCGGCGGACTGGCGGTGCTGTTTCGCACAGAGGGCCTGCGCCGGAGTCGTATCAACCTGCGGCTCTGCTACCCGGCCATGGACACTGGAAAACGGGAGCAACTGGCTCGCGAGAGTGTGGTGAGCACTGCTATGACCGGCTGCGAAATGGCGAGCCTCTGGCATCACTCCTGGGCTGTCAATAAAAACACCATCCTGGGGGTGCGCAATCTGCAGTTGCTGTCACAAGGCAACGAGGATGGTCGCGGTACACTGGTGCTGATGCCGCATACGGGCAACTGGGAGATTTTCGGTATCTTCCTGGCGTCTTTGAGACCCTCCTTGGCGCTGTATGCACCCCCAAAAATTGCCGCCCTGGATTCGATTATCCGCACTGGCCGTGAGCAAACCGGCGCCCAGATGGTACCCACCAATGTTCACGGCGTGCGCGCCCTGCTCAAGTGCCTGAAGGCCGGCCATATCGCCATGGTGCTGCCGGACCAGGAGCCGGATATGGGCGGCGACTTCGCCCCCTTTTTCGGTCGTCCGGCACTCACCATGACCCTGGCCCACAACCTGCTAAAACGCACCCAGTGTCACTGTGTATTCGGCTTTGGCATGCGGGTGGAGGCAGGCTTCGAACTGGTTTTCCTGCCCGCGGAGAAAGCGATCTACAGTGACGAGCAGAAGGTTTCCCTGGCGGCCATGAATCGCGGCGTGGAGGCCTGTATTGCCGCAGCACCGGAACAGTACCAGTGGGAATACAAACGCTTTCGCAAACAGCCACAGGGCAAAAGCACCGTCTACCGCAAGAAACAGTAGGCCCCGTGAGGGCACCTTTGCTTGTACGCAGCAGCCCGCTCAGGCTCCGTGACGAAATGCCACAATCACCGGCATGCGCGCCGCGCGCCAGGCGGGGAAAAAACCACTGATAAAGCCGATGACCAACGCCAGTATGGCTCCTTGCAGAAACAGCTCCGGCGACATCTCAAAACTGAAAACCACCTGGGTAAAGCTACCCCCCAGAGTGGAGGTGTTGAGACCGTCAAAGAAAACATACGCAGCGAGGGAACCGAGGAGGCCGCCGGCGACCGCCAGCACCATGGCCTCGGCAACCGTGCCGCAGAAGGCGGAAAAACTGCTGAAACCCAGCGCGCGCAGAGTGGCGATCTCCCTGGCCCGGTCCGCCACTGAGGTGTACATGGTGTTGAGCGCGCCGGCCAGGGCACCGAGGGCCATAATGGCACTGACAATCCAGCCGAAAATGGCAATGTACTGCAATTGTTTTCCCTGGCTGGCGAAATAATCGCGTTCGGTCTGAATCTCCAGATTCAGGCGCGGTTCCCGTTCGAGGGTTTTCTGTAGCGGCCCAAGGTCTCCGTCATTGTCCAGCTTCACGCGGATTGACTGATAGCTGTTGCCGCGGTTGTAATGGCTCTGGATAATATTGATATCCGCCCACAGCTCGCTTTCAAAAATATTGCCTTCAGTGGCAAACACACCCACCACAGTCCACAGGTTTTTGCCAAAACGCACTGACCTGCCGATCTCGAAGCCATCGAACTCCCGCAGTACCCCCGCGCCGACAACCAACTCGTTGGTACCCGGGGTAAACAGGCGCCCTTCTACCAAACGCATATTGGTACGCATATCCATACCGGCTGTATTGAGCCCGCGCAGGGGGATATTGGCCTCGGTTCCGCTGGACTTCTTGATGCCATCCACAATCACGTAAAGCTCTGGTGAAATCAACGGACCGCCGGTGCCCCGAGCGACACCGGCAGATGCGCCAATCAGGTTGACCTGATCCTGAAGAATCACCGAATTGAGTTCGGTTGAAGAGCCCTCGCGCATCAGGATGGCGATCTGGCTGGAACCGGCACCGCGCATGGTCTCCTCGAAACCCTTGGCCATGGCGAGAAACGCCAGCAATATTGCCACCACCACTGCCGAAGCCAACACCATGGCCAGCGACATCCAAAGGCGACGGCGCAAACTGCCGAGATTCATCAGGGTTACCGAGACAATTTGTGCAATAAGAGAACCCATTCTTTTTCCTCCTCGTCGAAGCCTCGCTGTCATTCCCGATATAACAGGGGTCGCAACAGGCTGAAGATCAGACGGATTATTGTTGGCGGTTAAATGCCGTGGCGATATTCACACGCAGCGCATTAAAAGCCGGCAGCAGCCCGGTGACGAGGCCGAGCAGCAGCATAAATACCAGTGCCTGCAAGGCCACATTGCCATCTAAAATCAGGCTGGGTAAAAATTGTGTAAGGAAGGTTTTCCCCACCTCAACCAGGAACCAGGCGGCCGCCAGCCCGGAGAGGCCGCCAATCAGTGCAATCAGCATAGACTCGGATAAAACCATGCGAAAAATTCTCGTGCTGGAAAATCCCAGGGTTTTCAGTACGGCAATTTCTCCGGTGCGCTCGCGAATGGACAGCGCCATGATATTGCCAACCACAACAAGAATGGTGAAAAACGCGGTAAAGACCACCGAGAAAATGATCAGGCCGATATTACCAATCTGCTCGATAAAAGCTGTATTAAAGGCTTCTTCCGTGCTGGTGTCGGTTTCATTCTGGGAATTGGCAAAGGTGTCGTCGATCACCTTCGCCACCTTTTCATTCAGCGACGGATCGTCGGTGGTAAGTGCCATCCAGCCAATCCAATCACCGCCAAATGTCTGGGTTTCCATAAAATACTGGTAGTGAAACAGCATATGTCGGGTATCGTACTGTTCAGTATTTCCTTTAAAAATACCAGAGATGATAAATTCCCAGGTATAGCCACCGCCCTTATGGGTAAAAATATTCGAGGAAACCGGAATTCTGTCGCCAATTTTCCAGCCATACATCTCCGCCAGTTTTTCCCCCACCAAAGCTCCCTGACGGTTGTTGAACCAGGCCTGTTTCTGCGCCTCGGGAATAATAACCTCACCGTAGACGCGCAGATAGGATTCAGGCTCCACCGCCATAGAGACAATTTGTTTGGCCGGTTCCTGATAGTAGCCACCAAACCAGTTCAGATGGGTGACGTCCTTCACACCTGCCACCGCGGCGACTTTCTGGTAGTAGGCAATGGGCAGGGATTTGGTAAAGTTGATTCGGTTAAACACCACCAGGCGGTTGTCTGCAGAGAGTTCCACGCCGGAATTGAGTGCACTTTTCAAGCTGGTGACCGCACCAAAGATCAAAAACGCAATAAAGATGGCAAAACAGGTGAGGAACAGCCGTAGTGGCTTCCTCGTCATGTTTTTGTAAATTAAGTAGAGATCGTTCATGCCACCATTTCCCTCTGCACAAACTGTCCTTTGTCGAGATGCAGGGTGCGCTTGGCGTATTTGGCCGCAGCCGGGTCGTGGGTGACCATGACGATGGTCTTGCCGTGATCTCGATTTAACAGCTGCAGCATTTCCAGGATCTCATCGGCGGTGCCGCGGTCCAGGTCGCCGGTGGGTTCGTCACACAGTATCAGCTTGGGGTCCGAGACGATGGCACGAGCAATAGCCACCCGCTGCTGCTGGCCACCGGACATTTCGCCGGGCATATGTTTGGTGCGGTCACTCAAGCCTACCAGAGCCAGCGCCGTTTCCACATTTTTGCGACGCCGGGTCTTGGGCAGTTTTGTCAACAGCAGTGGCAATTCCACATTGCGTTGCGCATTCAGCATCGGCATCAAATTGTAAAATTGGAAAATAAAGCCGATATTTTCCGCGCGCCAGCGGGTCAGAGCACTCTCACTGAGGGAGTCAATGCGAGTACCATCAAACCAAATCTCGCCGCCACTGGGTTGATCCACACCACCGAGCATATTCAGCAGGGTAGTTTTGCCGGAACCGGAGGGCCCCATAATTGCGACAAAATCCCCTTGTGCAATGCCCATATTCAGGTTGTCAAAAATAGAAATTTTTTCTTTGCCTTTAACAAAGCTTTTGCTGATGCCTCTCAATTGAAACAGCACATCTTCTGACATCTCCATTACCCTCGTGAAAGAAAGAATCTACTCCGGGGAGTGCATCTCGAAACTAGAGCGCAGCTTCCCCCCCGGCCAAAAATCCGACTTTGACCCCCATATCCGGCAGGATGCGCGGATCTTTACTGTCTATGCCAATACGCACTCGCACTGTAGCCTTGGCGCGATCGGCAGTTGGAATAATAGCGATCACCGTGGCTGGAATATCCCATGCCGGGTAGGCATCCAGATTGGCATTTACCCGCTGCCCCGCAGAAACGCGACCAATAAAAGCCTCGTTGACGTCTACCTCAATTTCCAGGGAGTTCATGTCCACGATGGTGCAGATGCCCGTGCGGGTGAAGCCACCTCCGGCTGAGCTGGGTGCGACAATTTCGCCGGGTTGCGCATTTTTTTGTGTAACGATACCGGCGAAGGGCGCGCGGATAATATGGTCCTCCAGCCGCTCACGCTGTCGCTGAGCCTCCAGTTTGGCCACCTCGATATTGGCACTTGCGCTTTTCAAATCCGCCAGCAAACTATCGGCACTGGCTTCGCTCTGGGTCAACTGCGCTTGACTGGAGTAGTTTTTGTCGCGCAGGCCGGCAAAGCGCCGGTACTGTCGCTGCGCCTCTCTCAGTCTGGCCTGAATGCTGGCCTCCTGAGCCTGCTGTACCTGGATCTGGGCCAGGGCAAAATCCAGACTGACCCGTGCCTTGGCATCGTCCAGCCTTGCCAGTACTTGCCCCGCCTGTACCCGCATCCCCTCCTCCACATCCACACTGGTGATCAACCCCATGACCTCGGCGGAAACTGTAGCCATGCGGCGCGCGGTGATATAGCCGGAGGCATTGAGCACGGTTTCCATTCGTTCACGCTTGGCAGCGACTGGCGTCGGGGCAGTGGCATCTGCAGGAATACTTTGCACAGGTGCGACCACGGGCTGGTTACCGGCCAGGAGGCCGGCGCCGGCAAATCCCATGATTAAGCCGACGAGGGTGCCCACGGAGACCGCCAACAGGGTTTTTCGGCGCAATGAAGGCGTCTCTGGAAGCGTATTCCGGTCAATCTTCAACTGATTGAGCAACTCATTGGTGCTTCTACTCATACTGCCTGTTTCTTATCGCTTTTATCTGGACAAGGCTACTGTGACAGAAGTCTTCAGATTTTGCCACGTGCTGCTGCGTGGCGAAAGGCATTCGCCTCAGTGACGCCAGAAAGCGGGGGTCAGCAGGATCAGCAGGGTGAAAATTTCCAGTCGTCCCATCAGCATCGCGAGAATAAGAAACCACTTGGCCACTTCGTTTACGGAGCCATAGTGGGCAGCGGCATCCCCCAGGGCCGGGCCAATATTATTCAGGCAGGATGCCACTGTGGTGAGCGAGGTGACAAAGTCCTCACCGGTGGCGATCACGATAATGGCGAGAACGAAAAAGGACAGGACATAGACAGCAAAAAAGCCCCATACGGCATCCGTGACCCGACTCGGGACTAGCTTGCGGTTAATCTTGATGGGAATCACCGCATTGGTATGCACCAGCCGGTTCAACTCGCGTAGGCCGGACTTCATAATCAACATACCCCGCACTGCCTTAATCCCGCCCGAAGTGGAGCCGGCGCAAGCCCCAAGCACTCCAAGCAGTAATAGCGCATAGGGCAGAAACACGGGCCAAGCGGAAAAATTCTCCGAGGAGAAGCCGGCGGTGGTGCTGATGGAGACCACTTGGAAAAAGCCGTGTAACAGGCTTTGGTCCAGAGAGAAAATATCCAGATACCAGAGGTAACAGCTGATCAGAAACGCAGCACTGACAACCACCAGGATATAGAAACGGAATTCTGAGTCACGCCAATAGTGTTTCAGTGTTTTGTTGTTGAAAGCGTAAAAGTGCAGGCCGAAATTGATTGCTGCGGTGAGCATAAACACAATGCAGATCAGCATGATCGCGTGGTTGTTGGCGTAAAAGCCCATACTGGCATCGTGCGTGGAAAAACCGCCGTTGGCCACGGTGGAAAAAGCATGGCCAACGGCATCAAACACACTCATACCCGCAATCCAGTAGCCGATGCCACACAGGACCGTGAGGATGACATAAATCACTATCATTGCACGGGCTGTCTCAGCGATTCGCGGTGTGAGTTTGGTGTCTTTTACCGGCCCGGGAATTTCCGCCTTATACAGCTGCATACCACCGATACCCAGCATGGGCAGGATTGCCAGTGCAATGACAATCACGCCAATGCCGCCAAACCACTGTAACTGCTGGCGGTAGTAAAGGATGGCCGGGGGCAGGGAATCCAGGCCGGTGATCACTGTGGCGCCGGTGGTGGTGAGTCCGGAGATGGACTCGAAAATCGAATCGGTCACGCTGAGGTCCGGTTGCGGACTGATAATCAGGGGCAGAGCGCCGAAACTGCCGAGGATCAACCAGAACAGGGAGGTCACCACAAAGCCATCGCGGGTACGCAGGTCCTCGCGCAGATCGTAGACCGGCAACCACATAAACAGGCCGGTAATCAGGGTGATCACAAAGGCCGCCACAAAGGCACTGTGGGTATCGTCTCCATACCACAGCGATACGAAGAACGGCGGCAGCAGTGTCAGACTGAACACTGTCAGGAGAATTCCGAAAACTCGCGCAATTACCGCAATCCGCATTGATGCCTGTCAGCCTGTTAACTGTTGCTGTGATCAGATAGACGGTGGACTCGGTGGCTACCGGATCGATAAAAACCCCAGTGACTTAGAAAAAACTGAAGCCTACCTGGAACAATTGTTCCACATGGCGTGTATGGCGACGGTCCACCAAAAATACGATCACGTGGTCGTCACTTTCTACGATCACATCATCGTGGGCCATCAGTACTTCACTGCCATTTTCTGTCTTGCGCACGATGGCACCGATAGAAGCACCCTCGGGCAGGTCGATATCCTCGATTTTACGCCCCACCACTTTGGAAGTGCGCTCATCGCCATGGGCAATCACCTCAATCGCCTCGGCAGCCCCTCGGCGCAGGGAGTGCACATTGACCATGTCGCCGCGCCGGACATGGGTCAGCAGGCGGCCAATGGTGTTTTGCTGTGGTGAAATCGCGATATCAATTTCACCGCCCTGCACTAAGTCCACATAGGCGCGGTTGTTGATCAGGGTCATCACTTTGCGTGCGCCCAGGCGCTTGGCCAGTAGGGATGACATGATGTTCGCCTCATCGTCGTTGGTGAGAGCCAGGAAAACATCCGTATCCTCGATATTCTCCTCCAGCAGTAGATCCTGATCCGAGGCACTGCCGTGGAGAATAATGGTGTGGGACAGCTCTTCGGACAAAAATATACAGCGCCCATGGCTCTGCTCGATAATTTTTACTGAATAGCGGTTTTCGAGTCTGGAGGCCAGGCGCAGGCCGATATTGCCGCCACCGGCGATCACCACCCGCTTGTACCCGTGTTCCAGTCGGCGCAGTTCACTCATGACCGCACGAATATCGGCACGCGCGGCGATAAAGAACACCTCGTCGCCGGCCTCGATCACCGTATCCCCCTGGGGGATAATGGGCCGGTTGCGCCGGTAGATCGCGGCCACCCGGGTATCTACCTTGGGCATATGTTCGCGCAGATAACGCAACTGGTGGCCCACCAGCGGGCCGCCCTGAATGGCCAGCACCGTAACCAGTTGTACGCGGCCGTCGGCAAAATCCAGCACCTGCAGCGCGCCCGGGTGCTCCATCAGGCGCGCAATATAATCTGAAACCAGCTGCTCGGGGCTGATCAGTACATCGATGGGGATAGCCTCCTTAGTAAACAGCTGTGGGTAGCGCAGGTAGGAGGAGGCACGCACCCGCGCAATTTTTGTCGGTACGCGAAACAGAGAGTGCGCTATTTGGCAGGCCGCCATATTGGTCTCATCGTTATTGGTGACCGCAACCAGGATATCGGTATCCTCTATGCCGGCATCCATCAGCACATCCGGGTGCGAGGCATGACCCACGACCACGCCGATATCAATGCGGTCCCGCAACTCGCGCAGGGTTTTCTCGTCGCTGTCCACCAGGACAATATCATTGCGCTCGGAGGCCAGGGCCTCAGCCAGTGAGCCGCCCACTTGGCCGGCGCCGAGAATAACAATCTTCATATCGCATGAAACTCACGGCTAGCGCCGCTCTTATTCGGCTTTGCTCAACAGAGCGTAGTAGAAACCGTCACCACCACCGGTTTGGGGCAAGCACTGAATACCCGTCGCCTGCTTTTCGCCCCAGAGACAGCCGTTGAACAGTTCCGGCGTATTGTCGCTCGCATCCTCGGTCTCCGCAATGAAGGGGGAGGTCACTTCACTGTTTTCGCTGGGCAGTATGGAGCAGGTTGCGTAAAGGAGGCTGCCTCCGGGTTTGAGCAGCGGCCATATGGCCCGCAGCAATTTCCCCTGCAACTGTGCCAGTGCGGGGATGTCCCCATCCCGTCGCAACAGTTTGATATCCGGGTTGCGCCGGATCACGCCGGTGGCGGAACAGGGCGCGTCCAGCAGTATGCGGTCGTATGGCCGCCCATCCCACCAGGCACTGGGCCGCGTCGCGTCGGCGCAGATCATCTGCGCATCCAGTCCACAGCGACCAAAATTCTCCGCCACACGGTCGAGGCGCTCCCTTTCGATATCCAGTACGCTCAGTTTAATCGAGGGCTGCTGCTCCAGCAGGTGGCAACTTTTGCCCCCCGGTGCCGCACAGGCATCCAACACCCGCTCACCCACAAGGGGCGCGAGCAGCGGGGCTGCCAACTGCGCAGACTCGTCCTGCACGCTCACCAGCCCCTCGGCAAATCCCGGCAGATCGCTCACTGGCACCGGTGCGCTCAGGACAATACCCACAGGCGAGACGGCACAGGGCCCGGCACACAGACCTGTTGCTGTGCATTGCTGCAGATAGTTTTCGCGGGAAATTTTTCCGGTGTTCACCCGCAGGGTCATTGGCGGATTGGTATTGTTGGCTCGAAGGATGTCCGAAGCCTGCTGAGGCCAAGCAGCCTTGATCCGCTGCAGCAACCAGCTGGGGTGTAAGGCACTGAACTGCGGGTTGCCACAGAGCTTGCGTTGCAGCTGTTCACGATTGCGCAGGGCATTGCGCAACACACCATTGACCAGCCCCGCAGCGCGATCGAGTCCGAGGCTGCGCGCAGCATTGACTGTGGCGGAAATGGCGGCGTGATCGGGGATACGGGTATACTCCAATTGGTACAATCCCAGCAGGATCAGTGCGCTGACCAGGGTATCCCGGGGATTTTTGTGCAGCACTTTGGCAGCCACCAACTGCAGGCGCGGAGCAGTGCGCGCGCAACCGTAGCAGAATTCGCACAGCAGGGCGCGGTCCCGGTGTGCAACCCGGCCCTCGGCTTTCGGTAACAGCCGCGCCAGGGAGCCGCGCGCTTCCAACAGGGTAGCGACGACCCGGGCCGCCTCGGCGCGCACATCGTTGTTCATGGCTGTCCCAATTGTGTGCCGGGCGCGAACTGTTGCCGGTGGCCTTTTAAAATTTCCCCTGCGGGCAGCACCTTTTTGCCAGGCAGTTGCAGCAGTTGCAGGCGCAGAGCCTGGTGGCCGCAGGCGACGAGAATGCCCTCATCATCACTGGCGATGATCGTACCGGGGCGCTTGTTTTGGTCGCTGCGTTCGACCTCGGCGCTGTAGATACGCAGGCGCTGCGCACCTTTGTCGTCCCGAAAGGTGCTCCAGCAGACAGGAAAGGGGTTGAAGGCGCGGATTTGCCGCTGTAATTCCTGCGCGGGACGCTGCCAGTCGAGATAGGCTTCCTGCTTGCTGATCTTGTTGGCGTAACTCGCTGCGCTATCGTCCTGTGGCTGGGGTTGTGCACTGCCGCTGTTGAGCTGCGCCAGGGCCTCGAGCAGTGCGGGGCCACCGAGTCCGGCAAGTCTGTCGTGCAGGCTGCCGCCGGTATCTGCTTCCCCAATTACACAGCGGCGCTCCACCAGAACCGGGCCTGTGTCCAGGCCGGCCTCCATTTGCATAATGGCCACACCGCTCTCGCTGTCCCCGGCCTCCACCGCACGCTGAATAGGGGCGGCACCGCGCCAGCGGGGCAACAGCGAAGCGTGCACATTCAGGCAACCCAAACGCGGGGTAGCCAGTACTTTCTGGGGCAGGATCAGTCCGTAAGCCACCACGACCATGATATCGGCCCCCATCTCCGCCAGAACCCGCTGGGTTGCCCTGTCGCGCAGGCTCGGCGGTTGGTAGACGGGAATATTGTGCGAGAGCGCCAGCAGTTTGACGGGGCTTGCGAGCAACTTCTTGCCGCGCCCGGCGGGCCTGTCCGGCTGGGTATAGACAGCGATGACTGTATGCTCACTGTGGAGCAGGGCTTGCAGGTGCACGGCGGCAAAATCCGGCGTACCGGCGAAAATAATACGCACTGGCTGGCTCTCGGTTACGGTGTCAAGGCAGGCCGGCGGGAACGGCCAAGGGCTGTATCAGGCGCGCCGACGCTGGGCTTTTTCCAGCTTGGTGCGGATGCGGTTGCGTTTGAGTGGGGAGATGTAATCCACAAACAGCTTGCCGTCCAGATGGTCGACCTCATGCTGGATACACACGGCCAGCAAACCCTCTACTTCCAGGGCAAAGGGATCGCCATTGCGATCCAATGCCTTCACGCGCACCTTGCGCGGGCGCTCGACCGTCTCGAAAAATCCGGGCACCGACAGGCAACCTTCATCGTACTGATGGATTTCCCGGTCCAGCACCTCAATCTCGGGGTTGATAAACGCCAGAGGATCGCTGCCATCCTCGGAAATATCCACTACGATGAGGCGTTCGCGCACATTGACCTGGATGGCCGCGAGGCCTATGCCGGGCGCCGCATACATGGTCTCAAACATATTGTCGAGGAGTTCGCGGTGTGCGTCGGTGACCTCAGCGATAGGTTTGGCAATTTCGCGCAGGCGCGGATCGGGAAATTCCAATATCTCGAGTTTAGCCATAACACCTGTGACAAACTTCTAGTACTCGTTGAATGTGCGCTGATAACATTATGATCGCGCTCACTATTTACCGGGTGGCCCCAATTTCTGCTGGCGCCCTGCACCCGGGTCCAGCCACTTTTCCGAGGGAGAGCGGCCCGGCGCTGAGAATTATAGCGATAAAGAGCATAGGAATGCTTCCATGAAACAAATTATCCTCGCCGCCGTCTCGTTGTTGACGGTTACCCACGGCGCCCAGGCCAAGGAGCAGGTACGCCTGAATCCCGACCGCCCGGATGCCTATGTGGTACAGAAGGGCGATACCCTCTGGGATATCTCCAGTGAATTCCTTGTACAGCCCTGGTACTGGCCGGAGATCTGGCAGGTTAACCCGCAAGTGGAAAACCCCCACCTGATCTACCCCGGTGACGGTCTGCGCCTGGTTTATGTCGACGGACAGCCACAGTTGCAGTTGCAGCGGGGCCCGCGCGCCTATCAGCTGTCGCCGGGGGTGGATGGCAATCGCCTGGTGCCGCAGATTCGCCGGGAGGCGGTGGGGGATGCGATCCCGGCGATTCCCCTGGATGCGATCAATGCCTTCCTGTCTCGCACCCGCATCGTCGAACCGGATGCGTTCGAGGGCACACCCTATATTGTGTCCGGCTCTGACAACCATATCCTCATGGGAGCGGGCGATACCATCTATGCACGCGGCGAATTCGATGCACCCCTGGCATCCTATGGTCTCTATCGCCCCGGGCCTGTCTATGTGGACCCGGTCAGCAGGGAACCCCTAGGCCGCCAGGCACTGGGTGTGGGTGAGGTCGACCTGTTGCAATTGGCCCCGGATACCCTGCCCGGCTTTTCCGTAGCCACCCTGGGTGTTGCCAAAACCGCTCGCGAGATCCGCCTGGAGGATCGTCTGATGCCCGTCGAAGAACGCGCAATCGATGCGCTCTTCCACCCCAGTGCGCCAGCAGTGGATGTGGATGGCCTGATTGTGGGCGTGGACGAAGGTGTTACCCAGATCGGCAAGCTCGATGTGGTACTTCTCAATTTAGGCGACCGCGATGGCATGGTTGCGGGCGATGTGCTGGCGGTGTACAAGCGCGGCGCACTGGTGCGGGACCGCCTGGCAGGGGACAGTGTGAAATTGCCCGACGAGCGCGCCGGCGAGATGATGATCTTCCGCACCTTCGAAAAGATGAGCCTCGCCCTGATTCTCGAAGCGGACCGCCCTCTCGCAGTGATGGACCTGGTGCGCAACCCCTGACCGGGCACGGACTAAATACCCCGGTGGACTCGGCTGTTTGGTCCACCCTAGACTCAAAATTAGCGTAGGGTACGCGTCATGGATGGGTTAACTGCCTGCATGGCCCTGCTGCGCCTGGAGGGCATCGGCCCCAGCCGTTACTGGCGGTTGGTCGAGCACTTCGGCAACCCCCTCGCGGCCCTGCGGCAAGTTCCCAGCGCTCTCCTGGATACGTTGCCCGTCCGCGCACAATCCCAGTGGCGCGAATTTTCCCGCCTGGATGCACGGAGTGCACTGGTCGCCTGGGCTGAAGAAGAGCGCGAGCGCTGTGCAGATAGCGGGGTGCAGCTTCTGTGGCACGGTGACCCCGGCTACCCGGCCCTGCTCACCGAGATCTCCCGACCGCCGCCGGTCCTCTATATCCGGGGTGCACACAGGGCCCTGGGTTTGCCCCAGATTGCCATTGTGGGTGCGCGCCGAGCCACGACCACAGGGCTGGATAATGCCTGCGCCTTCGCCGCGGAGTTGGCCCGGGCCGGATTTGCTATTACTTCCGGATTGGCGCTGGGCGTCGATGCGGCGGCGCACCGGGGAGCTTTGCGGGGAGGTGGAACCACATTGGCCGTGCTCGGCAGCGGCGTGGATCGTATCTACCCACGGCACAACCGGTCCCTTGCCGAGGATATTCTCGTCAACGGCGGTGCACTGATCAGCGAGCTGCCTCTCGGCAGCAACGCCGAAGCCAAAAACTTCCCCCGCCGAAACCGCATCATTAGCGGGCTCTCTATGGGCGTGTTGCTCACTGAGGCAGCCCTGCACTCCGGCTCCCTGATCACCGCGCGCCTGGCTCTGGAGCAAAACCGTGAAGTTTTCGCCATCCCCGGTTCCATTCACAACCCCATGGCGCGGGGTTGCCACCAATTGATCAAGACAGGGGCGACACTGGTGGAAACCAGTGCAGAGATTGCCACCCAGCTGGGTGGGTTACTGGCCGAGCCCGCGACGGAAACAGTCCCCGAAGCACTCCCAGACCGGCGCCAGCAGGCGCTGGTGGATGCCCTTACCGGTGGGCTTCGCAGCATAGAACAACTGGCTCTGGATACCGGGCAAAATCCCGGGGAACTGATGGGGCTGTTGCTGCAAATGGAGCTGGATGGACTGCTGGAACCATTGCCGGGTGGCTATCAACTGACAGCCCGCGGTGCCACATACTGTCACTTGGTAGCATCTACGCCCATGGCAGAGTAAGAAGCCAGGCCAGTCGAGCCCACACAGGGCCCACCAACATGCAATGGCCCTTAAACCGGCAGCCTTACCCAGCAGATAAACTAACAAGCACAATCTGGACCAATGCACCAGTGTCGGGCAGGCGTAAGATCGATCCTTCTGTCTCATGCAGGCTCCCGTTATCTACCCGACAGTCTCACGGTTTTCTAGAAGATTTTTCCACCATCAAACTATCGGCACAACTTCACAGGGCTATTTGTGCTTCCTTTTAAAAAAATCAATGGCAGGACATTTGGGAATACAGTCCATTACGCACACTGTACAATCTGTTTGTCAGATAATACTCTGACCAGAAATGGAACTGGATCTCAGTTATCTCAAGCGAAGACACGCGCCACCAACGTATTGAGCCGAATTTAATATTTCTTGCATAACATTTTCAAAGGATTGAAGAAATCAACTCCTACCATCAACAGTTGGGAGAAAACAAATCAACCTCTATCGTCCTGTCAGTAAAAGAAAGAATTTGTCTCGGCATTGGATCAATTAAAAATTTCCTGGCCAATTTAGATGAACAACAACTTCCGGTCGGAATGATATGAATTAATCACCTAATTAGAGATGGTCACGCGATTTCACCGATTGCCCACGCCTCTGATTTTATAGCATTCAATATCTACCTCGTTGATGAGCGCAACAAGAATGCGCCAGGACTTGACATTAGCTGCGAGCTTTCTTGATGGCCACTCTTTGGATCACAGTCGCTTGTTAGGTTGCTCAGCCCATAGTAAATTTTCTGCAGTTACAGCCTTCCATAAGGTTAAAATTGCTTTATTATCATTACTTCAGTTGGATCTACCCTCCAAGAGTGCACGCATCCTATTCTGGCATTTATTCCAAGTGCCCAAGTGGATTTTCAAAATAGGGTCTGTTTTAAGCAGTAACCAGGTAAATTTATGAGAAGGTCAATTCAAAAAATAATACTGTTCTTTACTATGGCAGTCGGATTGGCAGCCTGCACAGTTCATCCCTCTATTGTTGAGCAGATTCCACCACAAAAATTTTCGGAGGAGACATTACTCTCTGGGGTGGTAATTCTAGGTCGTCCTGTTCTAGAAAAAGATCTGCCAGATATCGACATACTGGCAATCAATCAAGATCTGCGTTTACTCCTTGAGTCGGTAACCGGGGCCACTAAAACTGCTCGTCTTGATGCCCTATTGAAAAGGTTACAGGATCGGAATTTCTCACTATTATACGATGCCGACGCGACCTTGAGTGCTTCCAAAGTCTTTGTAGAACAGCGCGGAAACTGCATGGCATTTAGTACCCTTATGGTTGCGATGGTACGCGAGTTGGGGATAAACGCTCAATTTAATGAGGTACTTGTTCCCACAAGTTGGCATCTCGAGAATCAACAGACATTTGTCTACCAGCACATCAATGTTATTGCAGATCTCGGCATCGAACAGCGAACTCTGGATTTCAACTTTGTGAATTACAGTCCAATCTATCGGCAGATAACCTTAAAAGACAGTGATGCATTCGCCAGATTTTACAGCAATTTATCGATGGATTTTCTCTCTGATCGGAAATATTCGGATGCATTTTTGTATATTCGCAAAGCTTTAGCATTGTCCCCACAGTCGGCGGACCTCTGGAATAATCTTGGGGCAATCTATCGAGCTGCCGGTCACCTAGATCACGCAGCAAGCGCCTATAGGGCTTCCCTTGCTATAGATAGCACCAATACGATGGCTTTGTAATTTGGAGAGGATACTCACAAAACAGGGGGACTGGCAGTCGACAAACATTATTTCCGAGCATCTACAACGCTATCGGGAGCAAAATCCCTACTATTGGTACGGGAGTGCCCTGGCTGCCTACAGGCAGGGACACTATGAACTCGCTACCGATGATATCAAAGCAGCAATCTCCCTGGAAAAGAATGACCCCAGATTCCACTTCCTTCTAGGATTGTTACATTTCCAGTCGGGAAGTCACGGCTACCGGGGGAACTTCCAACAGGCTCTGTCCCTATCTGCAGCTGATGGGGATCAAGAGCGTTATCGGCAAAAGCTGGAAATTCTGGGCCTGGACGACATACGGCCGTCGAGCCGGCACAAAGCAACGGATTTTTGGTATAGAAGAAATTTGTGGTGGTGGCTCAACCGGTAGAAGACAATCCCGCACCAAGCTCTGTTTGGAGAACGCTAGGTGGGCTCAGGTTTTGCCGCTGGCAGATTTTTGATTTAGGTAACGAAATCTCAAAAAGCAACAACTTGTGCCCCGCCGCGCAATCCGCTAGATTGCCGCGCTCCCCCCACTTCAACAGTAAAGAGAGTTGCAATGAGCAAGCCTTTTGTAGCGATCCTGATGGGTTCCGACTCCGATCTGCCCGTGATGGAGGCCGCTTTCGGCGTTTTGGACAAGTTTGATATTCCCTTTGAGGTAAAAGTCACCTCAGCCCACCGCACACCGGAAGCCACCCACAACTACGTGACCGACGCCGACAAGCGCGGCTGCGCCGTTTTTATCTGCGCCGCCGGCATGGCCGCTCACCTGGCTGGCGCAGTTTCCGCCACCACACTCAAACCGGTGATTGGCGTGCCGATCAACGCTTCCCTGGACGGCCTGGATGCGCTGCTGTCAACCGTACAGATGCCGGGCGGGATTCCGGTGGCAACGGTGGCAATCGGCAAAGCCGGGGCCAAGAATGCCGCTTATCTGGCGGCACAGATCATCGGCACAAGCGATGCAACAATGCACCGGAAGCTGGTCGATGAACGCCGCGCGAACGCTGAAGCCATCGTCGCCAGGGATGCCCAGCTGCAACAAGACCTGCAGCAGCGCAAGACCAAGTGATCCCGGCGCGGCCATGACCTATTCCCCCTTTGCTGTCGCACAGGCCGCCCGCACCCTGGCAGCAGGGGGTGTTATTGCCCACCCCACTGAATCCGTGTGGGGCCTCGCCTGTGATCCCTATAATTTACAGGCGGTGAAGCGTTTGCTGCGCCTGAAGCGCCGACCGCTGGAAAAAGGATTGATTCTGGTTTCCGGTGAAATGAACAGCTTTGGCAATTTCCTGACGGCGCTCAGCGATGATCAGCGGCGACAATTGCGCGATACCTGGCCGGGCCCCGTGACTTGGCTGGTGCCACATTTCAATCGCATACCTTACTGGATCTGCGGCGCCCACGCGTCAGTGGCACTGCGCTGCACCAGCCATCCATTTACCGCGGCGTTAACACACGCCTTTGGCGGCGCTATTGTATCCACCTCTGCCAACCCGATGGGATGTCAGCCGGCCCGGCAAAAGTATCAGGTGCTGCGCTACTTTGGCGATGCCCTCGATTTTGTCGGTGGTGGCGCTACCGGTGGCCACAGCGCGCCCAGTGAGATCCGAGACCTGCTCAGCGGCAGGGTAATGAGACCCGGCGCTTGATCGCCCAACAGCTACCCGGTGTGTGTCTATGAACGAAATCAATACCAAGACCGTCAAATCCTACCTGCACGAGCTGCAGGACCGTATTTGCAATGCCCTTGGACGGGAGGATGGCCACGGGTTTCACGAGGATACCTGGGAGAGGCCCGAAGGGGGCGGTGGCCGAACTCGCGTGCTGGAAGAGGGCAATCTGATAGAAAAGGGCGGTGTCAACTTTTCCCATGTCTATGGCGATGGCCTGCCACCCTCTGCCACAGCCAGCCGCCCCGAACTGGCCGGCTGCACTTATGAAGCCATGGGCGTTTCCCTGGTGATCCATCCGCACAATCCCTATGTGCCTACCAGCCATGCCAACGTGCGCCTGTTCGTCGCCAGAAAATCCGGTTCCGCGCCAATCTGGTGGTTTGGCGGAGGCTATGATCTGACGCCCTATTACGGTTTTGAAGAGGATGCTGTGCACTGGCATAGCACCGCAAAGCAGGCCTGTGAACCGTTTGGACAGGAGATCTACCCCCGCTTCAAGCAGTGGTGCGACCAGTATTTCTACCTGAAACACCGCGCTGAAGCGCGCGGCGTGGGCGGGCTCTTTTACGATGACTTCAACGAGGGTGGTTTCGATAACGCCTTCGCACTGACGCGCGCCGTGGGCGACAGTTACCTGGAGGCCTACCTGCCGATCGTGCAGAGGCGCAGGACCGCAAGCTACGGCGAGCGGGAGCGGGATTTCCAACTGTACCGCCGCGGTCGCTATGTGGAGTTCAATCTGGTCTTCGATCGCGGCACGCTGTTTGGATTGCAAAGCGGCGGGCGCACCGAGTCGATCCTGATGTCACTGCCGTCACTGGTGCGCTGGAAGTACGCCTGGCAACCGGAACCAGGCTCCGCTGAGGAAAAACTTTATACTGACTTTCTACCCCACAGGGACTGGGTCTGACCATAGAATGAGCCACAACGGAGGCGCACCGTGCACCAGGCGCGACTGGAAAATATCAACGCCCTGTTTCTCGACTACCGGCGTCATTTCGAAACCGGCAATGCGGAGGAGATCGCGGACTTTTACCGGTTTCCCCTGCACTACTATCGCGAAAATGGTGACAAGCTGGTTATCCACCGCAGCGCTTTTGTGCAGCAGGTGCATAAGTTGCTGTCGGCCTATCGCCGTCTGGCCGTCAACCAGATCCTGGGCACGGTCACGGAGGTGCTGGCGCTGAATAACTTCAGCAGTCTCGCCAGTGTGCGCTGGACATTACTGCACCAGCAGGACGATACCCGGACAGGTGAACTCTACAGCTCCCAGACCCGCTACCTGATTACGGAAACACCACCGAGTCTGAAGGTTGACGGGCTGTTCATTGTCGATGAAAGTGCCAAAATCCGCGAGGCGGTAAGAGCCCGCAAGAGGCCACTGCTGTGAGCGATCGCTACGCCGTGGTAGGCAACCCTATAGCGCATTCCCTGTCCCCGCACATTCACTGCGCCTTTGCTGAGCAAACCGGTGAAGACCTACTCTACAGCAAACTCCTGGCGCCGTTGGACGCATTCGCGGAATGTGCGCGCACGTTTTTTACCGAAGGGGGGTGCGGCCTCAATATCACACTGCCTTTCAAACTCGAAGCCCTCGATCTGGCCGATCAACTCACCGACCGTGCCGCAGCGGCTGGGGCGGTCAATACCCTGCTCTGCCAAGAGGATGGCCGGTTGCTCGGCGACAACACCGATGGCGCAGGACTGGTCGCCGATCTCTGCCGCAACTTAGGCTGGGGGATTCGCGATAAACGGGTTTTGCTCATAGGTGCCGGCGGGGCCGCGCGCGGGGCCTTGCTGCCTTTGCTGGCCGAGCAGCCAGCGCACCTGCACCTGGCCAACCGCACTGCGATCAAAGCCGAGCAACTGGCAGATGATTTCTCCCGCTACGGCGACCTGAGTGGTGGGGGATTACAGGGGCTGCGCAGTCGCTTCGATCTGGTGATCAATGCCACCGCCGCCAGCCTGGACAATACACTGCCCACCCTACCGGAACAGCTCTTCACCGCCGGGGGCAAAGCCTACGACATGGTGTATGCTGCCGGGCCCACGCCTTTTGTACACTGGGCCCGCACCCAGGGGGTGCCGGCAAGCGATGGCCTGGGTATGCTGGTGGGTCAGGCTGCAGAATCGTTTTATCTGTGGCGCGGAGTGTATCCACAGGTCGCGCCGGTTTTAACGCAGTTGCGCCGGGAACTGGGTAAGAAAAAGAATTAGAGGACCTTGTTTGTGCGGGAATTTGTACGCAATCTCTCCCTGTGTTTCGCTGTGGGCTGTTTTGGCGGTCTCTGCTATGCACTGGGACTCTGGGCCATGGGACACTATGGCTTTACCCATTGGCTGGGGGTAGACCTGGCTCCACGCCTGAGCAGCACCTATTTGTACCAGCGCATTGTATGGGGCGGCCTCTGCGGCCTGCTGTTTATGCTGCCCTGGCGCAGTGCCTGGCTGTTGCGGGGCACCGCGCTTTCGCTGGTACCTGCGGGTTTACTGTTGCTGTATCTGCTGCCTCAGCGAGGCTATGACTACGGTGCCTTTATGCTGGGATACATGACCCCGGTGGTGATTGTGCTCGCCTGCGCCCTTGGCGGCATTGCAGCCTCTGCACTGCTGCGCCTGCAGGGAAAATAGAAACGACAAGCCCAGTCTACAACACCAGCCCCCTTCAGCAAAGCTGATATCACTCACCCCCTGCGTCTGTGTCACCGCGGGCACGTGCGCGCTTGTTGCAAGTCACGACACGCGCGCAAGAATGGATAGCCGTGATCTCTCCGGCGAATCCTTTTTTGCATCCGCACATTAGCGCACTTGCTTACGGTTTGTGTACCGTTTCTGCCCGGTCCGGCAAACGGGCCAAGCAGAAACAGGGCTTTACCTAAGCGGGATACAAACTGTTGTCCGGTATGTTGGTTTAAACATTAACCAAAGAATCTTTCCGCAAAGCCGCGCTCGCTGCAAAGGTTCACGGTCGAAACCTTTCAAACCCGGGGCGGGCAGGTAAAAACCGGGGCAGTGTTTGGGAAAAGTTTTTCACAAGCTGTTTACAACGTTGTCACACAGGGCTAATGTGTTGCGACAACGTTGTCACAACCCGAAAGTACGGTAGCCAACGTGGCCTATAAGAATAACTTTCAGAGGGATTTACCGTGAAAATACTCAGCTCTAGCATTCGCAACCTTACCGGCGGCCGCAGCCGCCTGCTGCACAGCTCGCTGACTGTCCTCGCCCTGTCCGGCGTGGTCGGCACACTCCACGCACAGGAGACGGCACTGGAAGAAGTGGTTGTCACCGGCATCCGCGCCAGCATCACGGAATCGGTGAACGCCAAGCGCAGCGCCAACGCCATCGTTGACGCCATTACGGCCGAAGACCTGGGCAAGTTCCCGGACAAGAATGTGGCGGATTCCCTGTCCCGGATTACCGGTGTTTCCGTAACCCGCGGCTTCGGTGAAGGTGAAAAAATTGCCGTGCGGGGTACCTCTCCGAATCAGAACCGCACGCTCCTGAACGGTGCTGCCGTGGCCTCTGCCGATTGGTTTATTCTGGACAATCCCTCCCGCGCATTTAATTACACCCTGCTGCCCTCAACCATCGTATCCGCCCTGGAAGTCTACAAAACACCCCAGGCCAGCATCCAGGAGGGCTCCCTGGGGGGCACGGTGATGCTGCGTACCCGGCGACCCCTCGACATGGCTCAGAACACCGGCGCCCTTCAGGTGCAGGGACAGTACTCGGAAACCTCGGAGGAATGGGACCCCAGCATCAGCGCGCTGTACTCCTGGAAAAACGACGCCGAGAATCTGGGCTTCAATATTTCCCTGACCCGGCAGGACCGCACGCTACTGCGCGAAGGCACCGAGGTGCTGGGTTTCGAAAACCAGGATTTCGGCCGCGGCGCCCTGTGGGTGCCACGGGCGCTCGGCGATGCCTATTTCGAGCAGGCCCGTGAGAGGGAGACGGTGCTGTTCACCGGCCAGTGGCGCCCCTCGGACAACGGCCAGTTTACCCTGACCTACCTGGACTCCGGCCTGGATGCCGACAATTCCAACTACAACCGCTACGAGTGGCTGAATGGCAACAACGGCGGCACCATTGATCCCGCCACCGCGGTAGTGACCGGCAGCGGGGTCATCGCCGGTGAAGTGGCGAACAGCTTCGCCGAATACTATGTGATCGATCGCGTATCCTACTCTGAAACCGGATCGCTGGATCTGCACTACGAGCACAACTTCGAGCAACTCACCCTGCACGCCCGCCTCGGCCACACCGAGGCCGAGGGCGGCACCGCCCGGGATCGCCACTACGGCTGGGGCGCTTCCCTCGATCGCACCGAATTCAATGGCCTGAGCCACACCCCCTACCTGAACGGACAGGTTGAAAGCGATGCGCAGTTGGGTGCACGCGGACTTGGTTGGATGCATGAAAACGCCCGTGTGATGGATGACGACGAAAATTACGCCAGCATCAACATTGACTTTGCCCTCGACACGGGGGTGTTCAACAGCCTCAAGAGCGGCCTGCTGTACCGCGATCACAACAAGGGCCAGATGATGACCCTGACCCGATTCCACTGGCTCAGCGACGCCATGCACGCCGACGGCATTACCACTTACGAAGGTGGGGATGAGGCTGGCTGGGACCGCTGGTTGTACGGCAACCTGGATGCAGGCCTGCTCGGCAACTACACCCGCAACGCTTCCGGGGCGCCCTATCCGCTAATGGATATCAGTGCGGCGCAGAGCGCGATCTTCCCAGCAGGGGCTTACGAAAACGCGGTGACGGTGCTCAACCTGCCGGAGAATTGGAATGTGGAGGAAGAGATACTGGCCGCCTATGTGCAGGCGGATTTCGAGGGCGAGGGTTTCCGCGGTAACCTCGGCCTGCGTATGGTGCAAACCCGGGTCGGGTCCAGCGGTTATAACCTGCAAGGTGACCCCCTGGCAGCGGCCATTGACATGGTGGGCGGCTACGATCTGCTCGTAGCACTGGTTGACCCGGCAACCGAGGAGTTCAATGTCCGCCGGGAAACCCTGGAACACGACTACACTGAAATCCTGCCAAGTGCCAATGTGGCCTTTGACATCACCGAGAACCACATCCTGCGCCTCTCCGCGGCCCGTGTTATGGCGCGCCCCGACTACATCACCATCGCGAACCAGGAATCGGCCAACCTGGATACCCAGGTCGGCCGCCGCGGCAACCCGCAACTGGAACCGGAAACCGCCAACCAGTTCGATCTGGCCTGGGAGTGGTACTTTACCGAGGGCGCGGTGCTGGCCGCCACTTACTTCCAGAAGGATATTGCGGACTCGGTGATCAACAGCACCTCGGTGGACTTTCGCTTCGACGAGCGACTCGGCGAGGATATCCCTGTGCTGTTTATTCAGCCGGTTAACGGCAAGGGCGCCAAGGTTTCCGGTATCGAGCTGAGCTACCAGCAAAACTTCGGCAACTTCGGTGTCATTGCCAACTACACCTATACCGATGCGAACAGCCGCGATACGCGCGATCCTGTCAACAATCCCGGCTCCGGCCTGATCCCGGGCCAGTCCGAAAACATGGCTAACCTGACTGGCTTTTATGAGAACGACTGGATCAGCGCGCGCCTGGCCTACAACTTCCGCACCCAGTGGTACGATGGCCTGTCCGAGTTCGGTTCCGAGGCCTACATCGACGATTACGGTCAGTGGGATGCCAGCATCACCGTCTCTCCCTGGGAAAAATGGGACTTTGTGCTGGAGGCCATCAACCTGACCAGTGAGGAACTCGCCTACTACCACATCGACCAGGAGCGCGAGGCCCGCCGGTACGACAATGGTACGCGCGTGCTTCTAGGAGCAAACTACCACTTCTGAGGTCTCGCCTGGGTGCCGGGCACTGCGCAGGCACCCGGCGAAAAGTCATAGCCAGAGGATTACCCTGATCCCTGTCTGGTTCGACCTGTCCCGCTAGAGGTATGGCGGTCTTTTTCAGAGGAGTGAACATGTACACCGGGATGGAGACTGAGTCCTTTCTTTACCTGGGTATTGACGGTGGCGGCAGCAAGTGCCGGGCACGGATCGCCGGTGCCGGCAGGGAAGGCGTGGGTGTGGCGGGCCCGGCCAATCCCTTCCAAAACCTTGCCCGGGCCTGTGAATCAATTCAACAGGCCGCAGAGCTGGCGCTGGCCGATGCCGGCCTGCCAGCGAATACGCTGGGCAGGCTCGTGGCCGGGGCCGGGCTGGCCGGTGTGAATATTCCCCATGTGCGCGAGCAGCTGCTGGCCTGGCGACACCCCTTTTCCGCACTGTATCTGACCGACGACATCCAAATTGCCTTTCTCGGTGCCCACGCCGGAGCCGAAGGCGCGGTGATTGTCGCGGGAACCGGTTCCGTGGGTTACTCCAGCCTGAATGGCGGCCTCAGCATCGGGGCCCACGGTTTTCCCTTCGCTGACAAGGGCTCCGGCGCATGGTTGGGTTTGAAGGCACTGGAGGCGGCACTGCTGGCACTGGATGCCCTCGGTCCAGCCACAGCCCTGCTGCCGGCCCTGGAAGAGGAGCTGCAGGCCCGCGGCCTGGATCTGGTGGGTGCCATGGCAGGCGCGGGCCAGCGGGAATACGGGCGCCTGGCACCCCGGGTACTGGCGGTTGCTGAAGCGGGAGATGCGGTTGCCGTGGCCATCGTCAGGGAGGGCGTGGACTATCTGGAGCAGATAGCGGAACGCTTTCTGGCCAGGGGCCACAGCCACCTTTGCCTGCTGGGGGGGCTGGCAGACCACCTGTTGCCCTGGCTGGGGGAAAAGACACTGCAGTGCCTGCAGCCGCCGCGGGGGCAGCCTGACGAAGGCGCCCTGCTGTACGCCCGGCAGTGTCACGGCGCCACCTTCACAGGACGGGCCATACGGGGCGGTTAAGCGATGCAGCAGAGTGTGTTAAGTGGCATTGACTGGTTGGTAATCCTGCTGTTGCTGGGCTTCTCCCTGGGGATCGGCCTGCTGGTGCGCGATCGCGCGGGCGCGGATGGCCTGGAGGGGTTTTTTGTGGCCGGGCGCCGTATGCGCTGGTGGTTTTTGGGTACCTCCATCGTCGCAACCACCTTTGCCTCCGATACCCCGCTGGCGATCACCGGCTGGATCGCCCAGTACGGCATCGCGGGCAACTGGTTCTGGTGGGGCGGGGCTGCCGGTTCGATTGCGATAACAGTATTTTTTGCCCGTATCTGGCGCAGCTCCGGCGTGGTCACGGACGCGGAGATCGCCGAACTGCGCTACGGTGGAAAACAAGCCGCTGCACTGCGCACTGTAAAGGCCGGGGTTAACGCCACCTTCGTCAACTGCGTTATCCTCGGCTGGGTCTTCGCGGGCATGGGCAAGATCTCCGAACCCTTTATGGACTGGCAGGCCCTGCTGGGCACGGGACTGTATTCCGCCTTTGCCAATCTGTATCCGGAAGCGCTGCTGTTCCACTCTATCGACAATACCATCACCATTTTGCTGCTGCTGTTTGTCACCCTGTTTTATACCACCCTGGGAGGACTGCGGGCAGTCATGGTCACCGATCTGGTGCAGTTCGTGCTCGCCATGGGAATGTCGATTCTTATTGCATTTCTGGCGGTCGATCACCTCGGGGGCCTGGAAGCCATGTGGTCTGGCCTGGCGGAGAGGTACCCGGCGGACTCGGGTGACGCCGGCTTCCTGCCCGCACAGCGGATTGCTTCCTTTGCCCCGGCCTTCGGCGAAGGCGTTGTCGGTGCCCTCGGTATCCCGTTTTCGGCCTTCGTACTGACATTGGGTGTGATGTGGTGGACCTCCGGCCAGGTAGACGGTTCGGGCTATATCTCCCAGCGCCTGTACAGCGCCGAGGATGGGGATCAGGCGGAGAAAGGCGCCCTGTGGTATGCGTTCGCCAATTTCCTGCTCCGCTCCTGGCCCTGGGCGATCGCCGGGGTGGCCGCCCTGGTGATTTACCCCCGCGTGGAGATCGGCCAGCTGGCGGAGGAATTCACCGTCTGCGCCGCAGACAACAGCCAGTGCACCGTGCAGATGGAACAGTGCATCACTGATCGCTATCGCTGCGACATCCCCGGTTATACCCTGCTGACTACCTATACAGAGCGCGTTGCGCAGGCCGGTGGCGAAACCGTGCAGCACACGGTTTACCAGGAGGACCGAGAAAGCGGCTACCCTGCACTGATGCGTGACCTGCTACCCGCCGGCCTCCTGGGCCTGGCGCTGGCCTCACTGATGGCGGCCTTCATGTCCACCGTTTCCACCCATATCAACTGGGGTGCCTCCTATATTGCCAATGATTTCTACAAGCGATTGCTCGACCCCTCGGCCAGTGACCGGAGGCTGACCTGGGTCAGCCGCTTCGCCACCCTGGGGATTGCCGGTCTCAGCGCCTGGATCGCCACCTTTGTCGACAATATCGGTGCCATGTGGGAGCTCTGGGGCGGCATGATGGCGGGTCTGGGGCTGCCGCACCTGATGCGCTGGTTTTGGTGGCGCGCCAATGCCTGGACAGAGATTTCCGGTATGCTGACGGGACTGATCCTGGCCTGCTGGAATTTTCTCGCGGGGCGCGGGGGTGGCTTTGCTGCAGACCAGATGTCCATCCTGCCGGGCTGGATGGCGAGCCACCCGATTCACGTGATCTGCTGGATTTCCCTCGCCGCGGCACTGGTCTCGGTGATCACAACCCTGCTGACGCCCCCGGTTGAGGCGGCCCGCATCCGGGCGTTCGCCGCGCGGGTGAAACCCCTCGGTTTTTGGCGCGGATACAATGTCGGGCAGCAGCAGCCGGTGCGCGGCTTCTGGCTGTCTGCCCTGTGCTGGCTCCTGGGGACCGCCTCCCTGTATGCCGGGATGTTTGGGGTGGGGTACCTGCTGCGGCTGGAGCCGGCAACCGGCGTTGCCCTGTTACTGGCCTGCGCACTGCTGTTGTGGGCGACCCTGCGCGGTTTGTCCCTGATCGGCACTGACCGCGCAGGGTTGCAGCGGACGAAAGGCGATGCGGCGCTGCTCCAGTAGCGGCTGGTGGAGTTTTACCCGCGCGTAAAAGTCGGGCCAGTCCTTGCGGCTGGCGGGGCTCCAGGCGGTTTCCGCGCTCGCCAGCAGGCGCGGGAACAGCATGTATTCCAGCCTGTCAGCGCTGCTGAGCAGTTCACTCCAGAGTTGCGCCTGTACGCCCAACAGGTCGCCGGCACTTTCATCCGGTTCAAAGCGGTAGCAGGTTTCGAGATCCGTCGTGCCGGCCCAGTGCAGTCCCGGTTCCGTCACGGCACTGCTCCAGGCCAGGTCGTGATAGGTATGGGGGGCGGGGCAGGCGATCACCGGGTAGCCGAGTGCGCGCATACGCGCCGTGCTGGCGGGTTCCGTCCAGGCACAGATGATCGCGGACTTCTCCAGCTTGCAACCCTCCGCGGCTTCTTCCCAACCGATCAGGGTTCGACCGCTGCGCGCCAGTCGCTGCTGGGCGTAACTGAGCAGATAGCCTTGCAGTTGGCGCGCAGTGCGGTAGCCCGCCTGTACCATCAAAGCCTTGCAGGCGGGAGACCTCAGCCATACGCCCTCGGGCACCTCGTCGGCGCCCATATGCACCCAGGGGCCCGGGAACAGCGCGCACACTTCCGCCAGCACGGTGTCCAGGAAGGTGTAGGTACCCGGGAGCCCCGGGTTTAGCACATTGTCGCGATAGTACTGCACAGAGCAATAGCTGGAGCGGTCCTCCGTTTCCGCCAGCAGCTCCGGCAGGGCGCGAATGGCTGCCCGTGAGTGTCCGGGAATATCGATCTCGGGAATCACGGTGATATTCAGGGCTGCCGCATGGGCGACAATATCGCGCACTGCCTGCCGGCTGTAGTAACCGCCGTAGCGCCCCGGACCGCTGCCGAACTGCGGTTCCAGCACTTCGTCGTGGCCGCGCCAGGCACCGATGTCCGTAAGAGCCGGGTAGGCCCCGATTTCAAGGCGCCAGGCCTCGTCATCAGTGAGGTGCCAGTGAAAGCGGTTGAGTTTGTAGCTGGCCATGGCATCCAGCAATTTGCGGATTTCTTCGACACTGTGAAAGTGGCGCGCGCAGTCGAGCATAAATCCCCGGTGGCGGTAGCGCGGTGCATCCTCAATCACACAACAGGGCAGGTGAGTGCCCGATGCGAGCAGTTGTACCAGGGATACAGCGCCATAGAAAAAGCCCGCGGCATCCGATGCGGAAAGGGTTACCTCTTTTGGGCCTACTGTCAGGCGGTAGGCTTCCAAGGGGCATTCCTGTAATAACAACCGCAGTGGTGTGACTTCACTGAGATCCCTGGCCGAGGTGGACAGTGGGTGTGCTTGCCCGAGATATCGCAGGGCCAGATCTCCCAGGCTACCCGCCTCGGATACCACCAGGAATGTCCCGGCCAGAGGCAATACCCCTTCGCGGCGGTCGAAGTGGCGGGGCACAGGGATCAATGGACAAACCGGTGTCACCGCGGGCGGGGACTTTTCCGGGGATACTGGAGCAGTGTGTGGCGGGACGAGAAAATCGTGGGCAACGACCCGAACCGCGGTGACTCCATCATCGCCGGCGACATAAAGCCCCCTGGGCAGATCGCTCAACCGCTGCAGGCTGCCTGCCGGCATACGGATAAACAGGGTGCTGCCCTGCGGTACTACAGGGGCAATGATTACATGGCTGCCCACCTGCCGCAGCAACCGCGTGCCCGGTCCCGCCGTTACCGCGTGTAGCAGGTCCAGGTGCAGTGTCCAGTTGCGCGGCAACGGCTTTGCCGCATAGGCCAGCGAGATACGCAGGAGCTGGGTATCGCTCCCGTCCTCAGCCAGGTGTAGTTCCGCGCCAATCGCCCTGTCAGATTCAGGCATGGCTGCGCGCCTTCAGGCGTGCCAGCAGGGCTTGGTTTTCCGCCTCGATATGCAGGAAGAAGTCCGGGTCGGACAAAGCGCCGGCCGCCGCCCGGTCAACAATGACCACAGTTGCAGGGTGCATTTGCAGGGCCGAGGCCGGGCACCAGGCGGACACGGGCCCCTCCACCATGGCCTTGATGGCTGAAGCCTTGCTTTCTCCGGTGGCCAGCAGCACCACCAGACGCGCCTCCATGATGGTGCCGATACCCATGGTGATGGACAGGTGCGGCTGAGGTTCGCCCGCGGCGAAGAAGCGCGCGTTGTCGTCGATGGTTTCCCGGGTCAGGGTTTTTACCCGAGTGCGGGAAGTCAGGCAGGAAGTCGGTTCATTGAAGCCGATATGACCATTGCGGCCAATCCCCAGCAACTGGATATCGATTCCTCCGGCGGCCTGAATCGCCCGCTCATAGTCATTGCAGGCACTGATTGGATCAACGGCATTTCCCGGCGGCACATGGGTTCTGGCGGGGTCGATGTCAATATGGGCAAACAGGTGTTTCTGCATGAAATGCCGGTAGCTCTGGGGGTGCTCTGGCGGCAGGTCCATGTACTCGTCGAGGTTGAAACTGGTGGCTCTGGCAAAGGAGATTTCTCCCCGCTGGTTGCTCTCGATCAGTAACCGGTACAGGCTGAACGGCGTAGAACCCGTCGCCAGCCCCAGCACGGAATCCGGCTTCCGCTGTAACTGGTCGCGAAAGAGATCCGCCCCATAGCGGGCCACACCGGCGGCATCCTCCTTAATGACAACTTTCATAATATTTTTGTCCTACGGGTTTGGGGGGTGGTTGCGGGTATCACCCGCGAGCCACGTCTGGCGGACCTGTAATTCGTCGTCGAGCCAGGTCAGGTTTGCCGGTACGCCTGCGGCCAGCCGGCCCAGGCTGTGCTGCAGGCCGAGAAAACTGGCGGGGTAGAGGGAGGCCATGCGCAGGCATTCGGCCAGCGGCAGTCCAACCTCCCGGTGGCAGTAGCGCACCGCATCGGCCAGACCGATAGCGCTGCCGGCCAGGTTGCCCTCGCGGTTGACCAGGCGACCATCCCGCTCGCAAATGGATTCACCGTAGATTTCAAATGCCGCTTCCCCGGCACCCACGGTCGCCATGGCATCCGACACCAGATACAGGCGCCCCGCCGCTTTGGCGCGATGCGCCACCTTGAGACTGGCCGCATGGACATGGTGGCCATCGGCGATGATCCCCACCCAGCTGTTTTCGTCAGCCAGCGCTGCCCCAACCATCCCCGGTTCGCGGGCGGTCAGTGGACTCATCGCATTGTACAGATGGGTAAAACCCGAAAGGCCCGCCCTGAGTGCTGACTGCACCTGAGCAAAACTGGCCTCGCTGTGGCCGGCGCAAACGCGAATCCCCGCTGCGCTCAGTTGCCGGATATGCTCCGAGCTGCAGCACTCGGGGGCCAGTGTCAGCAACAGCGGCAGGCGCCTGGCCTGTTCACACAGCCAGGCGATATCCCCATAGCTGATTTGGCGAATCATCTCTTTGCGGTGGGCGCCGCGCCGCGCGGGGGCGAAGAACGGGCCCTCGATATGCAGACCGAGTATGCCGGGGTGGCCAGCTTCCCGGGCAGCCACAACCGCCTCCACCGCGGCGGCATACACTGCGCGGCGATCACTGATCACCGTTGGCAGCAGGGCTGTGGTACCGCGCCCCCGGTGGGCGCGGGCCATGCACTCGACGGTGGCCATCTCCGGTGCACTGTTCAGCATCAGGCCGCCGCCCCCATTGACCTGGAGATCCACAAAGCCAGGCACCAGGTAACCGTCCCCCAAAACCTGGGTTTGTACTTGTGTGGGGATCGCATTGCCGGAAAGCAGCGCGCTGATATTGCCGCCCTGCACCAGCACGGCGTGGTCTTGCAGCCATACCTCGCCATCGAAAATCTTTTCGCAGCGCAGTGCAAACATCAGGGTATCACCGCACAGGTTGAATCGCGCACAATCAGCTCGGGACTGAAGCCACAGTTGCGCGGCACTGTCTCATCCGTGCCATCCCGCCTTTGCCGGCGGATGTCCTCTATCAGCAGACGTGTGGCCCGGCCCGCAATCGCAGTGTTGGGCTGGTGGGCTGTGGTCAGCTTGGGCCAGCTCTGGCGTGAAAACGGACTGTCCTCGAATCCCACAATCGACAGCGCCCGGGGTACGTCAACCCCCGCAATGCGCGCAGCAAACAAGGCGCCGGCAGCCACCTCATCATTACTGGCAAAGATCGCACTGGGTGGTTTGTGCGACTGCAACAGCTTGTGGGTTCGCTCTGCGCCGGAGTCAAAACTGTACTGGCCCTCGAGCACCAGTTGTTTGTCGAGGGGGATCTGGCGCTTTTCGAGCGCATCCTTGTAACCGTTGAGGCGTTCGATACTGGAGCGGTGCGCCATTTCCCCCCCCAAAAAGGCGATGCGGCGATGGCCGAGGCCTAGCAGATAATCGGTGATGTCAAGGGCCGCCTGGAAGTCATCGACAAAAACACAGGGCCCGAGATCGTCAGGGGCGGCCGACGCAGACAGTATGCGCACAAAATGCACTTTCTGCCCCAGCAGCGCTGTGATCAGTTCCGGGGATTCCGAGAAGGGCGGGGTTAGTACCAGACCGGCAATGTGACTTGTGCGAACCAGCCGCTCCAGTTTTTCGGCAACCGCGCCACCGGATGCGTGCACCGGATGAATCAGCAGTTCAAATCCTTGTTCGCGGCACTCGGAGAGAATGCCATGCTGCATATCGATAACATAGTGGCTGTTGGGATTGTCATAGATAAAGGCGATAAAGCTGGCCCCGCCGCGCAGTTGTCGGGCGGATATGTTGGGCTGGTAGTCCAGTTCTTTAATGGCTCTCCATACCCGCTCCCTGAGTTCCTCGCCCACGGAAAGTTCGCGATTGATCACCCTCGAGACCGTTTTGAAGGACACTCCGGCCAGTTTTGCCACGTCTTTGATGGTCGCCATGTGCTTCGTTCCGCAACGGTTCAGTATGTCCCAATTCTAATCTCGAAGCGGGGGATAAGACAACGTTGTCAACTTTTTGAGACGCCCGTCCGGCAACGGTGGAAACAGGACAGTGGCCCAAGGGGCAACCCCGGCCAGACTGGTATAAAGCTGGTTGTGGGCACAACTGTTCAGGACCGCCCATGCATCAGGTACCGGTCCTTCAACTGCACATAATTTTTGGCGGAGTAACAAAAAAAGGCTTTTTCCTTCTCTGTCAGCAGCCGCACCTTCTTACAGGGGGCGCCCACATACAGGTACCCGCTTTCCAGTGTTTTCCCCGGTGGGACCAGTGCGCCCGCTGCCAGGACCACGTCGTCTCCAATGACTGCGCCATCGAGCACAATCGCACCAATGCCAACCAGCACCCGACTGCCGAGAGTACAGCCGTGCAAGCAGGCCTTGTGACCAATGGTGACGTCCTCTCCGATGACCAGCGGCCAGCCATTGGGATTGAAGGGGCCCGCGTGGGTGATATGCAGCACTGCCCCATCCTGAACACTGGTGCGCACACCCACCTGGATGCGGTGCATATCACCGCGCACTACGGCCATGGGCCAAACGGAACAATCGTCTCCGAAACAGACATCGCCGATAACCGCCGACTGCGGGTCGATATACACCCTTTTGCCAAGTTGCGGGACTTTTTCGCTAACACCATCGTTGTGGCTGCGCAGTGGGGACATGAACAAGCTCCTGTACAATGAATCCTCTATCATAGCGGTATCCCATTTTGAGCACAGGGTCTTGTATGTCCAATCCACTGCTGAATCTTCCCCAGCTCCCCCACTTCGACCAACTGCAGCCATACCAGGTAGCGCCGGCAATCTCAGAACTCATTGCCCGTTGCCGACAGCAATTGCAGCAGGGTCTCAAGGACCCCGGCTGGGAAAGTACGTTAGTTCCCCTGGAGCAGGCACAGGACCAACTCAATCGCGCTTTCTCTCCGGTGAGTCATCTCAACAGTGTGTTGAGCGGCGAGTGGCGCTCCCCTTATGAGGCGGCGCTCGCTCTGGTCACTGCCTACTGGGCCGAGCAGGGACAGAACCGGGACCTGTACGCGGTTTACCAGCAGCTGGCCGGCGCGCCGGAATTTGAACACTGGCCACAGCCGCGCAAGCAGTCGGTGGTGCTGGGGCTGCGGGATTTTGAATTGGGCGGCGTCGGCCTGCACGGCGAGGCGCGCCGGCAGTTTGCGGAAAACAGCCGGCGCTTGGCACAGTTGTCCAGCGAGTTTGCCAACAATGTACTGGATGCCACCAATGCCTGGACCTGGCACACCGAAGATGCTGGTGTACTGGCTGGACTGCCGCAAACGGCGCTGGCGGCAGCACGCAGTGCGGCAAAAGGCAAAAACCTGCCGGGCTGGCTGATTACCCTGGAAGGGCCCAGTTACCTGGCCGTCATGACCCATGCGGACAATCGCGCGTTGCGCCGGGAGGTTTACACCGCGTTTGTCAGTCGCGCCTCGGAGGTTGGCCCCAATGGCGGAACCTACGATAACTCCACACTGATGGAAACCATCCTGTCCCTGCGTGCCGATCAGGCCAGACTGCTTGGCATGGCCAATTACGCAGAGCTGTCCCTGGCCAGCAAAATGGCACCGAGCACCGAGCGCGTACTGGAATTCCTCAATGACCTCATCGGGCGGGCCAAACCGGCGGCTGAGCGGGAGATGGCGGAGTTACGGGAATTTGCCGGCACAACGTACGGGTTAGAGGATCTACAGCCCTGGGACCTCGCCTGGGCATCGGAAAAGCTCAAAGAGCAGCGTTATGCCATCAGTCAGGAGGCGCTGCGCCCCTATTTCCCCTACTCAAAGGTGGTCGAGGGCCTCTTCACCCTGGTGGAGAAGTTGTTTGGGGTTGCTGTGGCAGCAGACAATTCGGTTGCCACCTGGCATGAGGATGTACAGTTCTTCTGGCTGCTCAAAGGCGGCGAGCGAATTGCCGGATTTTACCTGGATGCCTTTGCACGCGAGGAAAAGCGCGGTGGGGCCTGGATGGATACCGTCTGCAGCCGCCGCCAAACCGGGCGGGGATTGCAGCTGCCGATCGCTTACCTGGTGTGTAACTTCAGCCCCGCCGCAGGAGAGATGCCTTCCCTGCTCACCCACTCCGAAGTTACCACCCTGTTCCACGAGTTTGGCCACGGCCTGCACCACATGCTGACAAAAGTGGATGTGGAGGCCGTCTCAGGTATCAACGGCGTGGCCTGGGACGCTGTGGAGATGCCCAGCCAGTTCCTGGAAAACTGGTGCTGGCAACCAGCCGTGATCCCGATGATCTCTTCCCACTACCAAAGTGGTGCAGCCCTTCCGCAGGCGATGTTGAAGAAAATGCTGGCGGCCAGGAATTTCCAGTCCGCCATGTTTACCCTGCGCCAACTGGAGTTTGCCCTTTTTGATTTTCGCCTGCATTGCTGTTCAGAGGCAATGTCTGCTGAAAAAATTCAGCAGCTGTTGAATACCGTACGCTCAGAAGTATCCGTGGTACCGGTGGCTCGGGAAAATCGCTTCCAACACACCTTCAGCCATATTTTTGCCGGAAGTTATGCCGCGGGCTACTACAGCTACAAGTGGGCGGAGGTACTTTCCGCCGATGCTTTTTCCCTTTTTGAGGAAAAAGGCATTTTTGACCGCACCACCGGGGAACACTTCCTGCACACTATTCTCGAACAAGGCGGCAGCCGTGATGCCCTGGCGCTGTTTACCGAGTTTCGCGGTCGGGAGCCAAAAATCGATGCCCTGTTGCGCCACTCCGCCATCGAGGGGCAGGAACAGAGTATCAGCCCAGCCTGAAAAATCCGCAGATCATGTCATATTGAGCCGTAGTCATGCCAAACAGTGATAGTCCGGAAACCGACAAGCAGACCCTGAAAAAACGCTTTATCGCCGCCGCGGTCTGCCCCCGTTGCAGCGTGATGGACAAGGTCGTCAATTATCGGTGGAATGGGAAAAATTACCGGGAGTGTATTGCCTGCGGATTTGTGGATGAAATCCGCCTGCAGTCTGCAGCTGCGGAGTTGCAAACCCGGGTAAACCAGACCGGGACTAAGGAGATACGTGAGGAAACGGTTAAATTCATTTTTCCTGGAAAAGAAAATAAAAAGTGAAAAAATTATATTTGTTTTCGGCCGCACTGCTACTCGCTACAGCCGCCGGACTGTACGGACTCAATCAGTATCGCGCGATAAAAAAAGACCAGCAAGAGCAAGTTGCCTCCCTGCTCATCCGATGTGTCAACCAGGGCCTGTTAGCCCTTTTTCGCCTGCAGGCGAACAATTGGCGCACCCGCCCGGATTTTTACCACCAGCAGGAGGAGGCACTCAATGCCAGCGTGCAGCAGCTGCCGCAGAAACTCCTTCAGGGCGAGCCCTTTAAAAAGTGGAAGTATGCGGTAAAAATCTGCGAGCAGCTGACCACAAACAGTAACCTGCAACATATCACTATCTTCAAGCCTTTAGGAAAGTTTTCACCCAGCGAGATTTCAGGCATCAGACATCTGAGAAAGCGCCAGTTTTTGCATAAGCGGGAACGCATGATCGGGGGTTTGATGGAATCCGTCCAGGCAGCCAGCCGATATCTGCCGGACTTGCGCAGGGATATCAATACACAACTGCAGGATTTTGGGTTTTCCGATACTGAGAAGGCATATATTTTACAGAGAATAAACGCCGAGGTCCTCGATTTTTATCAACCGGGTAATTTCTCGGTGAAAAAGGCGGAAATTTATCTGGAGAGGATTTCCGCCCTCAATACACTATTGGCAAAAAATAAAGACAAATACAGTTTCCGTGGCAACAGCTTGTATTTTCACGATCAGAAATTCAGATCCCAGGTATTGGATTTGAACCGCGCAATACTGCAGGGAGAGGGGACTTTTTTTGCAAATTATACCCAAATCGTGATGCAAAAGCAGATACCGGTCCAGCCTTGACAGCACCTGAAACTGCGTACCTGTTACGCACGTATAAACAAGCTCTTGCAAAAATTTA
>NZ_JAVAMR010000209.1:0-366 GCF_030731025.1 Microbulbifer sp. 2205BS26-8
GCGGTCAGGGAATGCCCCGTTTGGATGCGATACGCCAGATGCAGATAACTGAGCAGATGTTCTATCGCTGGCGCAAGCAGTATGGCGGGATGGGAGCCGACCAACTGAAGGAACTCAAGCGACTACAAAAGGAGAATGAGAGATTGCGCCGAGCAGTATCGGATCTCACACTGGACAAGTTGGTTCTGTCTGAGGCCGCAAAGGGAAACTTTTGAGCCCTTCACGTCGCCGTGCTTGTATTGACCACATACGAAGCCGATTTCACATTTTGGCTGACACAGAGTTTTGAACACCCTCAGTTTTGAACACCCTCCGATGTGACTCTAATTTGGTATTCACTTTGCCCCTCCATAGTAACTGGGTTAA
>NZ_JAVAMR010000210.1:0-364 GCF_030731025.1 Microbulbifer sp. 2205BS26-8
CTTGTCTGCCGCGTCGATCCAGTCAATCCTGGCTTCCCGACTTACTCCCCTAACTTTTTTTGAGCCAGTCTGCTTCCATCTTCAGGCGCCCTATCTCGCCATACAGACGATCCTCATTTTTCTTGTTGTCTTTGGCTGGCTTGGGGCCACGTTTGGTCTCAAACAGCGCGCTGGCGTTTTCCAGTATCTCCTTCTTCCACTGTCCTACCAGCACTGGATGCACGCCATAGACTTGCGCGATCTCACTGATTGTCTTCACACCACGTACCGCCTCCAGGCCCACTTTGGCCTTGAACTCGGGCTTGTGAATCTTGCGCTTCTTTACTTCACTCATCGCTATCATCCTCCGAGGACGACAGCTTAA
>NZ_JAVAMR010000211.1:0-363 GCF_030731025.1 Microbulbifer sp. 2205BS26-8
TGTCCATTAGAACTTTAGCGCCTTCCCACCCACAGTTTTCTAAGGTTTCCAGAAGACTTCGGCCTTCTGGTGCATCCCCGGATTGACCGGGTGAGAGTGCAAAGGTTACAGCCGTTTTATCATCAGCAGCTACCATGTGAATTTTAGTTGTCCATCCGGCTCTTGATTTTCCAATGGATTGTGGACCGTTTTTTTTAATGCTCCTGTACCATCTGGACGTACTTTTACCGCAGTGCTATCGAGTGAAATAGTGTCAACTTGGATGTTAACGACATCTGCATCTTGCAGAACACCAAAAACATGGTCTAAAACCCCTTTCTTGGCCCAGCGATTAGCTCGCATGTAAATGCTGTACCACTTGCC
>NZ_JAVAMR010000212.1:0-359 GCF_030731025.1 Microbulbifer sp. 2205BS26-8
GCGGCAGTTTCCGCTTCATTGAAGAATTCAAGCTGAGCAGAATCCGCCTTCTCACTGCTGCTGCTGAACTGCTTATTACGCAGTAACAGGATCTGCTCTTCGAGCAGGCGAATGCGCTGTTGCTTGTGTTCCAGCTGTTCTGATTGCTGACGCAGAAGTGCCTTCAACGCTTCTGGATTGCCTGGGAGTTGTTCTGCGGTCACGTTAGTCATGGCCGCTATTTTACGACAACTCCAGATCAGGTTATCGAGTCAAATTGGATAGATTGGTGGGGCTTTTGGCTCCAGATGTTGAGACCGTCGAGCAGTTGATTCAGTTCGCGGCCGCTGCGAGCGCAGTGGGTAAACTCATCGCTCCAT
>NZ_JAVAMR010000213.1:0-355 GCF_030731025.1 Microbulbifer sp. 2205BS26-8
CTAGGCTTTGGCGCTCAGATGTGAACGCATAGCCATAAGGAATTTTTTTCTTTCGATCCTGCAGGCAGGTTGATTTCATTTACAGGAAATAGTGCGTGTTCTGCTGGATAGAAAAACTTACTCATGCATTGTATTGATGAGTACTCGATGAGTAATACTACAGTATGTCCATCAGCTTGGGCGTTTTCTGTTTACGTTACTTTTTTTCCGGGAACAGCTATTACACAGTACTCACAGAATACCAAGCTGCCGTTCAAAATACTCCGCAAATTCGCACTGGGCACTACTGGGATAGAGTAGCACCCCAATCTTCCTCAATGCTCTTCCAGCACTTTCCCCCGCAGTCTCGGTGAGG
>NZ_JAVAMR010000214.1:0-344 GCF_030731025.1 Microbulbifer sp. 2205BS26-8
TGATTCTAAAATATTTATTTTGGTTTTTTAAATATTTGCGTTGGTATTCAGCATCTGGTTAAACATAAGCGTTCGGCAGTTAAGTAGGTCAAATCATGTACTAGAATTGTCACTTTATGAAATTTTAAAAATATCAACGAATTTTATACAAAAATATATATTTCAGGTCATTATATTGTTAAAGACCTTGGCGATAGGCTGGTCCATTAAATCCCGCTCTCAATCGACGAAGCGTACACCCGAATGGTCACCACTGCCCAACAGTAACAATCCAAAACCCGGCAGTGCCGAGCCAATCCGCTCAAGTTTTTTTAATGTAAGCTAGAGTCTGTTCACACTAAATT
>NZ_JAVAMR010000215.1:0-343 GCF_030731025.1 Microbulbifer sp. 2205BS26-8
GAGGTACGCAACCCCATCGATCTGGATCAGGACGGCAGCCCCGACCAGTTTGCTTACAAGATGATCGGTGCCTTCGTCACCACGGATAACCAGGTGCGCAACATTGGGGTTGCGTCTAACACTTGGCTCAACAACCTCATTCTGACCTGCTGATCGAAAAATAATTGCTAAAAACCTCTAGTGCGTGTATAAATCCCACCTCTATTGAGAATGTATTGGCTTCATCAAAAAATGACACACGCCTTAGCGGAATAAAATTCTATGGTTATTCAAAAATTATACTTTTGAGTTTAATTTTTCTGTTTTTTAGAACCTATTTGCAGTTTGAATGGATGGGGTTTTT
>NZ_JAVAMR010000216.1:0-339 GCF_030731025.1 Microbulbifer sp. 2205BS26-8
CTCGGTGGGGCTGATCACCAAGAATTCGTGAAGCTCTGAGTAATCATTGAAGCTGAATCCCTAGGCTGGCTGTAGGTCGGATATTGTGGAACGGGTTTTGAGGTTGCCATGAATAAGCTTGAAGTGCGGGTTCTAGTTGGGACCCCATTCTACAGGGTTTGCCAACTTATATCGAATAGTAAACCCTATTAGAAGCCATAAGATTCATCACATCGCAGACTACTCACCGTCATTTCCGTTTCCCCTCATGCGCCGACGTTGATGAACATACTGGGCCGGAGGTTGGGTGTTCGATATTATTGGGCAGAAATTACTTAAGAAATTTTCTTAATAAATTGA
>NZ_JAVAMR010000217.1:0-336 GCF_030731025.1 Microbulbifer sp. 2205BS26-8
GAGCACCAATCACGCTGGGCAGCGATCACATCTATCGCTTCCAAGATCGGCTGCACACCCGAGACCCTACGATCATGGGTCAACAAGATGGAAGTCGACAATGGTACTAAACCCGGCACCACCAGCAGCGACGCAGCCCGCCTCAAAGAGCTGGAGCGCGAAGTCCGTGAGCTGAAACGCGCTAACGAGATCTTGCGCAAGGCTGCCGCTTTTTTCGCCCAGGCGGAGCTCGACCGCAAACCGAAGTAATGGTGGCATTCATTGACCAGGAACGTGAGGCGCACGGTGTCGAGTCAATCTGTGAGGTTCTGCCGATTGCACCGTCGACCTTCTACC
>NZ_JAVAMR010000218.1:0-334 GCF_030731025.1 Microbulbifer sp. 2205BS26-8
GTGTGCCCGGAGCTCAGGGCGAGTATGGATGCTCAAATGAGCCACGAGTCTATCTGGAATGTTGGCGAGGTGCTTCAGGATGAAGCAACTAACCAACCCCGCCCACTGTGAGGGTGGAGAGCCTGAGCGGCAGTGACCTGTGGTATGCCCACAGGGTGATGTAACCCGCTGACAACGGGGATTGAGGCGAGGTCACTAAGTCAAGATGATCCTCAAGACTGAGTGTTGAAAGGTTGAAGAACATGAACCCATTAATCCGCCTCTGAGGGTTGAAATGTCACCACGGCCTACGTGACCTATTAGGCCGTACAGGAAGGTGAGGCAGTCTGAAATA
>NZ_JAVAMR010000219.1:0-330 GCF_030731025.1 Microbulbifer sp. 2205BS26-8
CCGCCAAATTAACAAGCGCTTCCATGCCATGGTCGGCCATTACCTGTATAAGCCTGAATTCTGTGACCCTGCTGCCGGTTGGGAAAAGGGACAGGTTGAGAAGGGTATACTGGATGCCCGTCACGGGCTCTGGTATGACACACCACCGTTTAAGTCCTTGAATGAGCTTAACAACTGGCTGCAAGAACGTTGTCAGGCACTATGGTGAGAAACGGCGCATCCCCAGTTCAAAACCCGCTCACTAGCAGATTGCCTGGAAGATGAACTACCGGCGATGATGCCGGTTCCCGTAGCCTTCGACGGCTTTATCGAGCACAGCAAGCGCGTATC
>NZ_JAVAMR010000220.1:0-327 GCF_030731025.1 Microbulbifer sp. 2205BS26-8
CCCCAATGTTTCCCACCAGATCTGACAAAGCCGCTTCGCCCTTTTTACGGTACGGGAAAACTCCGGCTCTTCCTCGATAAACCGGTACCATAAATCGTCACTGATTCCTAAAGCCTCCCGGATTTCCATATCAGACCCTCCTTCCCTGGCAATATCCAATATTAAAGCTGGCCAGTCTTCAGGCAGACATTTCAAGCTTTTTTTTGGGCGGCCCCCTGGCATTATCCCCTCTCCCGCGCTTGCTGTGCTTTTGCCAGCTTGTGGCGCTGGTGGCTGTAGTACCAGTTCACGACAAAGGAGGCGATGGCCACTGCGGCACAGATAAAA
>NZ_JAVAMR010000221.1:0-327 GCF_030731025.1 Microbulbifer sp. 2205BS26-8
CTTTATCTGTGCGCTGGTGGCCATCGCCTCCTTTGTAGTGAACTGGTACTACAGCCACCAGCGTCACAAGCTGGCAAAAGCACAGCAAGCGCGGGAGAGGGGATAATGCCAGGGGGCCGCCCAAAAAAAAGCTTGAAATGTCTGCCTAAAGACTGGCCAGCTTTAATATTGGATATTGCCAGGGAAGGAGGGTCTGATATGGAAATCCGGGAGGCTTTAGGCATCAGTGACGATTTATGGTACCGGTTTATCGAGGAAGAGCCGGAGTTTTCCCGTACCGTAAAAAGGGCAAAGCGGCTTTGTCAGATCTGGTGGGAAACATTGGGA
>NZ_JAVAMR010000222.1:0-316 GCF_030731025.1 Microbulbifer sp. 2205BS26-8
GTTAGTGCATAGTGGGCTGTGGTACTTTCTCCACGGTGGTTTCCGGGGCCGGTGGGCGGTAGCCCAAGGCACTGTGTGGCCGCTTGGTGTTGTAGTGCTTCCTCCACTCCTCAATAATAATTTTCGCCTCTTGTAACATATAGAATATTTCACCGTTTAGAAGCTCGTCTCTGAGTCGGGCGTTGAAGCTTTCACAGTACCTATTCTCCCAGGGTGAACCCGGCTCTATGTAAGCCACCTTTGCGCCAACAGATGTGGTCCAGTCTCTGACCGAGATATTACGCAGGAAGCTTTGTTCACCACTGTTCACTTGGAG
>NZ_JAVAMR010000223.1:0-311 GCF_030731025.1 Microbulbifer sp. 2205BS26-8
TTGCGCTCGGAAGAAAGCAAGCTCTGTGCGCTAGTTGTTATTGGCGTGAACGAACGTGGAGAAAAGCACTTTCTGGCCATTGAAGATGGGGAACGCGAATCGACGCTGAGCTGGAAAGGTGTGCTGGGAAAGCTGAAAGAGCACGGCATGAACGCCCCAGAACTGGCGATTGGTGACGGCGCTATGGGGTTCTGGGCGGCGCTGGAAGAAACCTACCCCGAGACGCGCCAGCAGCGTTGCTGGGTACACAAGACGGCCAACGTTCTCAACAAGTTGCCAAAAGCGGGCCAACCTAAAGCCAAGCGCTTCAC
>NZ_JAVAMR010000224.1:0-310 GCF_030731025.1 Microbulbifer sp. 2205BS26-8
GAATCGTTCAGGAAGGCCTCGCCATTTACAGCCGTACTCGGCGACATACAATATGGCATTAATTATCTGTATATTAGGGATTTTTACATTGCCTCTTTGAACGGGAAGCAGGTGCTCAATAATTTTGAACTGCGATTTTGAAATTTCCATTCGCAGAGTTTGTCATGTTTAGTTTAGACAGGCCCTAATACATGCAATAAAGTCTTATCTCAATTATAGCGCCACCAGGCATAGCACTGCCGAAAAGCTTACAGGTAGAGAGGCGCTAAGCCATACTTTATTAGAAATTATTCTGCCATTAATTTAAGAG
>NZ_JAVAMR010000225.1:0-308 GCF_030731025.1 Microbulbifer sp. 2205BS26-8
AAAACAACCGCATTTCAACCAACTTTGTTCGTTGTTCAGAGCTGTGTTAAGCCCGGGCAGGAGCTCGCGGATCATGGTCAACATCCGCGACGGAGCGAGCCAAGTCCAGGTGCCGGTCGCACTCTCTCACAAGTAGCAGGCCGGCATTGGAGGTCAAATTGCCACCAGTGAAATCTGCGGTGATTTTGCGGCGGGAAAAGGATGAAAATCGGAGTTCAGGTTGGTAGCATTCTGTCACGGCGGAATTTCTTATTGGACTGTCTTGTACACCCGTAATGATAAGACTTTCCGCCGTTCTTGTGTCTGGA
>NZ_JAVAMR010000226.1:0-299 GCF_030731025.1 Microbulbifer sp. 2205BS26-8
GGAACACCTTGCGCTGCTTCGTGGCCTTGCGAATGACGCTGTTCAGAGACTCAATAGCGTTGGTAGTATAGATCATCTTGCGGATCTCCGGCGGATACTCAAACAGCGTAATCAAGTTTGGCCAGTGCGTGGCCCAAGACTTGCTAATCTGCGGGTAGGTATCATCCCACTTATCCGCGAAACGGTCTCGCTCCACCTGTGCAGCCGCTCTTCAGGACAATGCAGTCGAGATAGACAATGGGATAGACCCGGTCCAATGGACGGTTTTGCCACTCTGTGACAGCCTCCAGAACTTGCTC
>NZ_JAVAMR010000227.1:0-298 GCF_030731025.1 Microbulbifer sp. 2205BS26-8
AGCTGCGAAAACAGCTTTCAGGGTAACCGTGATTCTCTGATTGATACTCTTCCTTTCTGTATTTTCAAGAATAAATTTTGGATTTTCATTTAAAATGATCTCTCTGCGTCCTATTTTCATTGTTTTGTGTCTTTTGCCTCTCATGTTTTTTTCAATTGGTGTCAATGCATCTGCTGGCATCATGAATGATGGCTATAAAATCTATCTGGGTGATGTCAATGGTGATCAACGGGAAGACTTGTACTTTGAGTATCATCGTCCGGTAATTTTTCTGCATGGTGATATTGTCACTCCCTTG
>NZ_JAVAMR010000228.1:0-291 GCF_030731025.1 Microbulbifer sp. 2205BS26-8
CGCACTGGCCGACCTGGACAAGATCGCTGCGGACAGCATTCTGCACCAGAGCGAAAAGCTGCAGATTATCCGCGAGTACGCGCAACTGCTGGCGCAGCGGGCAGGGCTTGAAACCCAGGCCGACGGCGCTGGCCTGACCACGGAAAAAGCCGACTACAGCGGCAACCTGGCCGCGCTCACCAGTTATCTCGATGGCCTCACACCCCCCTGGAACAATACCAACGCAGATACCCCCATCAGCCGCACGCTCTGGAACGCCAACTGGCAGGCGGCTTACCACGCCCGCAATAC
>NZ_JAVAMR010000022.1:0-61542 GCF_030731025.1 Microbulbifer sp. 2205BS26-8
CCTGCGGCGCGAATATGCGCTTATTCTTCATCAAGTCTTCACAGCCAGTGCTTGTGTTGCCGATCGCGGCTGTTAATATGACGCACGGGGGTCGCCCCCCGCTTTTGATGGTAAGTGTCTGGATCCATATCTGGGAATTATTTTCAGAATACATTGTTGAGTAGTTTGGAAGTATTGACTCTTTATTGTATTTACCGATATCTGGCTTGTTCGGTTGGTTTTACAGTATTGACCGTTTCTGATTTATATCAATTCTGAAATCAATACATGCCGGAAAATTACTGTGCAGTGTAATACAGGTACCGGTTGCCAGCCCCTGGAGAAGACATAGCGGGCATTGCGATAGTACTTCCGGAATAACAGTGCAATAACTACCGGAAGTTTTGATTGATAACCCAATAAATACCAAATGCCTGTTTATGCAGCATGGGCTTGATTTGTCCCGGCGTCGGTCCAGCGCTGATCACTCTATGGATTTTTGAGTCACCAATTGACCTACTATAAGGAGATAGTAATGAGGATATTGCGTTTTCTTTCAACAATTGCCACGGGGTTGTTATTGAGCCTGAGCGGTACTTGTACTCTGGCACAGACCTTTCACGCCACCATGGTGATTGACCGCAGTGGCTCAATGACAGCCACAACAATGCGTAATGGTATCGCCAGTACTCGCTGCAAAGATGCCCTGTCTGCCGCCAAGGACAAAATCAACAACAGTCTTGTGGGAGGTACACAGATTAGCGTATGGACCTTCCAAAACAGTACCTATACCAATCGTACCGGTGGCTTTGTTTCCAAGGCCAATGCCATACAGGCCATAGACCTGTTGGCCGCACAGAGCTGCTCGGGTACCACGCCACTGGCACACACGGTCTGCTCTGCTATCGATGACCTGGAGCTGGCCACGCCGCTGCTCTACCGCACACTGTGGGTCCTCACCGATGGCGAGGAAAATTCCAGCGCGGGGCTCAGTTGCGGGGGACCGAGTGACGCTGACGGTGTGGAGCCCTGGGAGACCCTGAGTTGGCAGGGCAGGGTTTGGCATGAACTATTCCCTTCAGATACACCGCCCTATCAGACCGCGGGAGCCGGCGTAGCGACTGTGCCTATCTATTTCGGGGTTTTTGGCGATTATATCGGCCTGTCCCGTTACAGTGAGCCTGTGGCCCTGGCCGGTGATACACCGGCGGTCTCCTTCAGTCATCAATTCGCACCCGGTGATGCGGGTGGCCTGTTCAACACCATGGCCGCGGCCTCTGGCGGTTACGTTGCACTCATTGATGACTCGGCCAGCATCCCCACGACTTCCCGTTTTGATGTGAATGGGGATGGATGCGTGGACCAGAATGACCTGATAAAAATGCTGCCCTACCTGGGCAAGCGGGTGCCCGATGCTCCCGCATCGCTGGATGTGAATGGAGATTTTGTCGTAAACACCCGCGATTACAATCTGGTCACTGCTAATTCCGGGTTGGGCTGCAAATAGCATGGGTGGCTCACGGGTGTATTCCTGAGCCTGGTTGTGCACCCGGCAGCCAAGCCTGACCGGTTTGGCTGCCGCTTTTCCGCCGGTGCAACTGTGGGCTTGCCCGCTGTTCAGGGGTGTGCGCAGACCGGCGACAGGCATTGCCGTTTCGGGTGTCGTTTAACCCCAGCGTCTTTCGGCGTGCGGATAAAGAGTGCCGATTGAAGGCCCACTTTGAGCTTGCGAAAAGCGAAAGACAGTCGGTTGGACTTGTCAGGTTTCCTGCTTGGGCTGCGTCTCCTCCGGCAGATCATTGCAAACTGTACAGTGCATCCCTTTTCGGAAATAGTAAACGCGAATCACGGCAAAGAGTGCGACTGAGGCCAGTGACCACAGGATGCCAAACTCCACTGAATATGCCAGCCCTCTTCCCTTCCAGTATTGAATACCGGCGAGCATAAGAAAGGTAATTGGGATTGCAAAAGCATATTGCACACTCCATTTTTTTACAGGCATGTAACCCCCTGATAGGAATTGATGCATAAAAGCCACAGTGGCAGCAGGTAACCACCAGGCTGCCCAGGGGTGCTTCTGAGCGTGTAGAATGACTGCACCGGTTGGGGTAATCCTACCACACCACTAAAATCACGCCAGTTATCCCGGTTGCGCTGAAAGTGGCCTCCTCCTGCCAGTAAAATACCGCCTATCAAAAGGAGTATTTTCTCGGCCGGAGCTGGGATTTGAATACCTGTTCCAGCCCTTTATCGTAACCGGGATTCACCACTGTGCCATGGTTCTCACGCTCGAAAATGCGCTTGGTCAGGCTAAGGCTGTTATAGTTGCGGGATTCAAGGCGCTGGAGCATATCCCCGAAATCCCGCACGCCACATACGGACATGTCGTCCATGCAAGTTTCTTCGCCGCCGATAAAGAGATACACATTTTTTGGCAGATCAGAATGCCGCTCCGCATACGCCACTTCGCTCTCTAGGATTTGCTTCCCGGCCCACCAGATACTGGGACTGCCAATGACATAGCGATCAAAACTGTCGGTGTGATTGAACAGGGTGTGCAGGGCGAACAGCCCCCCCAGGGCGTGGCCGGCGACTGTCTCGTCGTTTTCATCCCCCATAAACGCATTATTGATAAAGGGTTTCAACTCTTTCTGGATAAATTCCAGGAAGCGGTCTGCGCCACCACCCAACAGGGCACCCTGAATTTCCCCCGGTACGGGGGTGAAATCGGTCAGGCGCATCCTGAGGCTGCTACTGTCGGTTGGGTGGGAAATGCCAACGAGAATCACTGGCGGTATTTTTGCCTTTCCCCGTGCATCCGGTATCTGCTCCTGAATCAGATTAGGGGCGGTCATTGGGAAGTGCATAAAGCCATCGGTCATATAGATGACCGGGTATCGGGTATTGGCTTCGGGATTATAGGTTAGAGGCAGTAACACATCGATCACGAACCCCCGCCCCAGAAGTTCGGAATGAAAGTGGTAAGACAGGATGCCCTGACGTGTAAACGAGGTGGGTTCGGCAGTACCCGCCTGAACTAATTGTGCTGCCAGGGCCATCAGGACCAGTATCCATAAGCCAATTATTTTCATTTTTATCCCACCATCAGTCAGCATGATGACCTTGGTAATCAGTATGCCGGCCGGGTTTATCCGTGTGCCTACCTGCCTTAGAGGGCTGTCAAGACTCATAAGCCTATCAGATGGACTATGACAACGGCTACCTGGCAGTGTGTTTCCTGTCGCAAAGATGTGTAAATACGTCTCAAGTGGAGAAAAGCCATGTATCGGTGGGCTAAAGGCAGGCTTATGCCTACTTTAATATATGCGGTAACAGCAGGGGGGTACGTTGGTAACTCAGCCATCAGTGTCAAGTCGGGGTGGGGGGCAACAGTAATCCTGTTGTCCGACCAGTCAATGCGCGGGGTTTGCACTTTTGCGGTATGCCTTCTTTTTGAAAGGAAACTATTATGGCAGTCACACTGGCTCTCGATGTTTACGGCACGATGATCAATACCCACGGCGTTGTCGCTATCCTTGCGGAGTGGATAGGTCCCAAGGCCAATGCGTTTAGCGGTACATGGCGAGAGAAGTAGCTTGAATATGCTTTTCGCCGCGGGCTAATGCAGATCTACCAACCTTTTTCCCGATGTACAAGCGATGCATTGGAGTATACCTGCCGGTTTTACCGTATCCAGCTGACAAAAGAGCAGAAAAAGAGAATCATCGACAGTTACCTGATGTTGTCCGCCTTTAAGGATGTAGCGCCCGCCCTGGCAGCGCTGGATAAAAGGGGAGTGCAGATGACTGCTTTTTCAAATGGAGAGGAAAAAGCAGTGGAATCGCTGCTCAGGCACGCCGGCCTGCGCGAGTATTTTCAAGCTATTGTGAGCTGCGATTGTATCAGGACCTTTAAACCCGATCCGGCAGTTTACAGTTACCTTATGCGCAAAACCCGCGCGCTGGCGAAAAATCTCTGGCTGGTCTCTAGTAATCCTTTTGATGTTATTGGAGCCATGTCTGCGGGTCTGCAAGCGGTATGGGTCAAGCGCTCGCCGGAGGCCGTTTTTGATCCCTGGGGATTAGCGCCCACAAAAGTGGTCACGGATTTGTGCGGTCTTGAATCAATCGTTTGAGGTAGTGATTGCCGATTGCAACGCGCTTTCCCTGTCATGATCTCACCGGGTCCGGGGTTTCCCATTTACCCAGAATTCAGTCCCTCTCGCCGACAATGTGTCTGTTGCTTGTTGCAGCTTTGCCGCGAAGGCTGCATTTTCTCGTACTGGCGCTGGTGCTGAAGGTCACAATCCCATGCCCGTCGCATCGATTCGTGGATTGTTGTTTCTGTAACGGAGGCATGCAGTAAGCCCAGCGGTCGAACACCTGAAAGCCTGCCCGTAAGCCGCGCGCTGCCGGTTTCTTGCACTGAGAGAAACGGTTGTTGTGTCGGCGGTGAAAAAAACAGTTAGGAGAGACGCGATGCCATTGCCCAGGCGCAAACTTTTGGGGGTATTGTTTTGCAGTGTGATTTTGGCCGGTTGCAAGCACGAAGGGCTGAACCGGACTGAGACAACGACTGCAGCAAATGGCACTGCGTCGGAGATTTCCGTATGGCCTGCGCTGCCACCGGCACTGCCTGTTGACCCAGCGCTGGAGGCGCGCATTTCCGGGTTGATGGCGCGGATGACCATCGAAGAAAAGGTGGGCCAGCTGATCCAAGCCGAAATCAAATACACCACCCCCGAAGATGTCAGGAAGTACCATCTGGGATCGGTGCTCAATGGCGGCGGCACCTACCCGGACAATAATAAATTCGCTACACCGCAGGACTGGCTCGCATTATCCGCGGCTTTTTTCGCGGCTTCCATGGATACCAGTGATGGCGGGGTCGCTATCCCCATTATTTGGGGCAGCGATGCGGTACACGGGCACAACAATATCGTCGGTGCGACTCTCTTTCCCCACAATATCGGCCTGGGCGCGGCCCGAGATCCGGACCTGATCCGTCGCATCGGTGTGGCCACTGCCCGTGAGGTGGCGGTAACCGGTATCGGCTGGACATTTGCCCCTACGGTTGCGGTGGTGCGCGATGACCGCTGGGGCCGCACTTATGAAAGTTATTCCGAAGATCCGGCGGTGGTGCAGGCCTACGCAGAGGCCATGGTCAAGGGCCTGCAGGGTGAGAAAAGTGATAGCGACTTCTTGCGGGGTGAGCATCTCGTTGCCACCGCCAAACATTTTGTAGGTGACGGCGGTACTATGCGGGGTATCGACCGCGGAGACAACCAGGTGTCCGAGAGCGAGCTGGCCAAGGTGCATGGGGCGGGGTATCTGGGTGCGCTTCCAGCAGGGGTACAGACAGTAATGGCCTCCTTCAACAGCTGGCGAGGCGAGCCTTTGCATGGCCACAGGTACCTGTTGACCGATGTACTGAAAGGACAGCTCGGATTTGATGGATTTGTCGTAGGTGACTGGAATGGCCATCGCTTCGTGCCCGGCTGTACTGTAGACAGTTGCGCGGCAGCGATCAATGCGGGCCTGGATATGTTCATGGTGCCGTCGGATTGGAAAACGCTCTATGAGAACACCCTGGCGCAGGCCAGGCGCGGTGAGATTCGCCCCGAGCGCCTCGATGATGCCGTGCGGCGTATCCTGCGGGTAAAAATCCGCGCTGGCCTGTTCGAGCACCAGCGACCGTTGGCCGGCAGGAGCGGTGTTCTGGGCAGTGCAGAACATCGCGCAGTGGCCCGCGAGGCGGTGCGCAAATCGCTGGTGCTGTTAAAAAACAACAACAACCTGTTACCGCTCTCACCCGCACAGAGCGTGCTGGTAGCCGGTGATGGAGCGCACAACCTGTCCAAACAGACCGGTGGCTGGACTATTTCCTGGCAGGGCACCGGCAATACCCGTGAGGACTTCCCCGGCGCGACCACAATTTTTGAGGGCATCCAGGCACTGGTCAAAGCTGCCGGTGGTGAAGTGGTGCTGAGTGCGCGCGGCGAATTCGACAGCACTACTTTTACCCATGGCGGCAGGCCCGATGTGGCCATCGTCGTATTCGGTGAAGAGCCCTATGCGGAATGGCACGGCGACCTGGCCAGCCTGGAGTATCAGCTCGGCAGCAACAGCGATCTGGCGCTGTTGCAAGCCCTGCGTAAACAGGGGATTCCTGTGGTTAGTATCTTCCTGTCCGGCCGCCCGCTCTGGGTCAATAGGGAGTTGAATGCTTCGGATGCCTTTGTCGCCGCCTGGCTGCCGGGTTCCGAGGGAGCGGGGGTGGCCGATGTGGTGTTCACCAGCCCCGAAGGCGGGAGACCATACGGCTTCAGCGGTACATTGCCGTTCAGCTGGCCGCACTATGTGCACCAGACGGTGCTGAATCCCTATCACCCGGACTACGCGCCGCTGTTCCCATTGGGCTACGGATTGCAGGATGGTGCACAGTCCCTGGTGAGCAACACCCTCACAGAAGATGGGGATACTTATTCCGACGGCGCGCTCGAAGATGCCTGGCTGATGGTGTCGCGCCCGCGCGCGCCCTGGAAACTTTTTATTGTTGAAGAGCTGCAGGCACCGGTGGCCGTTACCGGTAACCGGTCCAGCAGTGGCCCGGACACCAATATTACTGTGGCCGCTATCGACCGGGAGTCTCAGGAGGACGCGCGCCAGATTCGCTGGAAAGGTCTGCGCCCGGGGGCGGTATGGCTCGCTGCCGAGAGGCCCCAGGACCTTAGTCATTATCTAAAGGAGCGCGCGGCGCTGATACTGGATGTTCGTGTCGACCGCAAGCCCGAGCACCCGGTGCGCGCTGGTATCGCTTGTGGTCCGGACTGCGCGGCTGAACTGCCATTGCAAACCGCACTGGCAAAACTGCAACCTGGTAACTGGTCAACGCTCTCTATCGACCTGCAGTGCTTTGCTGCCGAGGGAGCGGATTTCAGCCGGGTATCAGGTGCTTTATCGATCTCCAGTGAAGGCGCTCTCGAGTTGGCGGTTGCCGACGTCAAATATGTGCCGGGTGCCGCCGACCGTGCAGTGATCTCGTGCGGAGGTTGAAGGGGCTGAGACGCCGGTGTGCCGCCGGCTGTGAGATGGTACGAACCTCTGATAACGCGGCGATGCCTTATCGCGGTGGCAAGGGTGGCAAGGGTGGCAACGATCCGTGGGATGGATTGCCGGGTAAATAAAAAACGGTTTTGTAGGAAGAAAGTATGAAACAGTCCCGATTGGCCAGCACAACCATCTCGGCCACAGCATTGGCTCTGGCTTTCGCCACAGCGCAGGCGGCGACGTCTGTGGAGGAGAGAGTCCGCGGGCTTGTGCACAAGATGACGCTGGCGGAAAAGATCGGTCAAATGACCCAGGCTGAACGTCAGCACGCCACTCCGGAGGACGTCAAAACCTATTATCTCGGTGCGATTCTCAACGGCGGCGGTTCCATCCCCAAGGAAAACCGTCGCAGTGACTGGGTTGAGATGATCCGGGACTACCAGGCGGCTGCTGGTGGCACCCGCCTTGGCATTCCGATCCTGTATGGTGCCGATGCAGTGCACGGTCATAACAATGTGCTGGGAGCCACCATCTTTCCCCACAATGTTGCCCTGGGTGCAACCCGCAATCCGCAGTTGGCGCGTGCTATTGCCGCGGCTACGGCAAGGGAAGTGGCGGCCACCGGTATTCACTGGACTTTTGCCCCCACCCTGTGTGTGGCCCGTGATGACCGCTGGGGGCGCGCCTATGAGTGCTTTGGCGAGGATCCGGAGCTGGTGTCAGCCTTCGCGGGGCCTTTCATCCAGGGATTACAGGGGGAGCGGCTCGACGGCAACAACCTGGCGGCCGACAAAGTACTCGCCACCGCCAAGCACTGGGTCGCCGATGGCGGTACTATTTATGGTACCGGTGATGAAGGCTATGCGATTGACCGCGGCGATACGCGACTGGGCGCGGACAGTCTGCGCGCAGTGCATATCGCCCCCTACCTGCCGGCACTTAAGGCCGATGTGGGCAGCGTGATGGTGTCCTACAGCAGTGTCAATGGCACCAAGATGCATGAGCACAAGGCGCTGGTAACAGATACTCTCAAGAAAGAACTCGGCTTTGCCGGTATCACACTCTCCGACTGGTCGGCACTCAGCGAGATTCCCGCCGAGACCAACCGCGCGCGTATTGTTCGCGCTGTCAATGCCGGCCTGGATATGGTGATGGAGCCGGAAAAATGGCGGGGCTTTATCACCGACCTCACCGCAGCGGTCGAAGCCGGTGAAGTGCCCATGGCGCGTATCGACGAGGCGGTAACGCGCATCCTGACCACCAAATTCCGGGCCGGACTGTTTGAATGGCCGCTACCGCCACTGGCCACGGCGCCGGATGCAGACCACCTGATCGGGCATCCGGCACATCGCGACCTGGCGCGACAGGCGGTGCGCGAGTCTCTGGTATTGCTGAAAAATTCAGGTGAGCTGTTGCCGCTGGACAAAAAGGCAAAGATTTTTGTTGCAGGCGATCATGCCGACAACATAGGCCTGCAATCCGGTGGCTGGACCATTGAATGGCAGGGTAAGCGCGGCAGTATCACCCGAGGCACGACTATCCTTGATGGCATCCGCGCGCTGGCAGAGCGGGAAGTCACATACAGTCCCACGGGGGAGGGGGCTGCCGGGCACGATGTTGCCCTTATTGTAGTGGGGGAGGAGCCCTATGCAGAGGGTATGGGGGATTACCGCCCGCTGCCCTGCAGTAAATGCCAACCTATCACACTCGCGAAATCCCAACGCGAAATGCTTGCGCGGGTGCAGGTCAGTGGGGTTCCCATGGCGGTTGTGATTCTTTCCGGGCGGCCGCTGATGATTACCGAGGATATTGGGTCCTGGCAGGCTGCGGTCGCCGCCTGGTTACCCGGCAGTGAGGGCGCGGGGGTGGCCGATGTACTCTTTGGCGAGCAGGCGCCATCCGGCAAGCTGCCGGTGACCTGGCCGAAAAGTCTGGCACAGTTGCCCATCAATACCGGGGATGCGAAGTACGATCCGCTGTTTCCCTACGGCTTCGGTCTGACTTACAACGCTGCAAGCAGTATCCGCTAAGCAAAATGAAAGCTTCCGGAAATGAATTGCCAGAAAATATTGTGGTAGGCATCCAAAACAGTGTAGAGCAACACTATGATTTGGCGATGTCACCGCGATACCCGGATGGCAGCACATTTTTTGCTGATGCTAACGGGGAAGAATCAAGGATTATTTGATTTTCTATAAAAAGAGCTTGTCCCATTTCTTGAATACAATTATTGGGTGAATACTCACAAAACTATTATCGGTATGTCACCAACGTTTGGTCCGGTACTGGAGCCCTTTTGGAATGAACCTGACCTGTTTGACGGATATATTGTGCTTGCCGCGGAACTGGCAGTAAAGACAGCCTCTGGAAGAAACCTTAGCAGAAAGAGTGTTGCAGGCCATTTAAGACAAAAGTGCTCCAAGGGTACCATATAAATAGGAAAGGCGCGCGATGACCTGAAAAGGAGGCTAAAGGAGGAAGCATTCGCTCCGGCTAGCGCCAGGTGGTCAATGGTGACCGGGTGCAGTGAGTTTTTGAATGCAGTGTAGAAACCTGTGTATCTAGGTGCTGGATTCTGAAGGCGTAAGAGCAGGCGTTACCGCGTCTTTGAATTGATCAGTGGTGCGTGCAGTGAATAGTGTGTTTCTCGGTGCCGCTTTTGCCGTGCAACACCAAGTTGAAACTCTGCTTGCATGTGGCGCTGAACTGCAACGCAGCATCGCTGTGTTTACGGGCTGCGGCGATCAGGCTGATCTGATTCCAGTGGCCGCTGGCTGTACGATAGCGCAGATTTTCAATACCGTGCTTGCCCATTTCCCGGGGCCACCAGTGGATGGTATTGTTGGGCGCATCGATGCGGATGCCGATGGCGTATTCGATCAGGTAGGTGATGGGGGCGAGTCCGGACCAGCCGATGAAATCTGGTTTGGCCTTGCGCCCACGAAGGAGTTTTTCCGGAAAGTAGTTTTCCCATGCGGTGCCTGTCTGTTTGTACACTTCAGTAGCGGCATTCAAATGGTTGAGAGCGATTTCGTGGGCCAGGTCCCTGTGCCCGTATTTTTCCAACCCCGAGATGACCATGGTATTTGTGGGCGCCCAAACGGCCCCGGCCCAGTAGTCGCCGCTGTAACCCACTTCATCTTTTGGATGGGTGGGCACCCGGTGTGCAGTTTTGAAGCTTTTCCCATCGTTCAGATGCCCGATCAGCCGCTCGACCTGTGTTGCGCTGGGAATGCCGCCCAGCATGGGCCAAAAGGCAGCAATGGTGCGCATGGTCATACGTCTGCCGCTGTTGCCCCAGTCGTAGTAAAAACCACTCTGTGCATCCCATAGTTTTTTGTTCAGGAATTCACTATAGCGGGCTGCGCGCCGGAGGTAGAAGAGGGCCTCAGAAGGTTTCTCGAGTATGTCTGCCATCTCTGCCAACCAGCGATCAAAGATGGCCATTTGTGCAGAGACATCTACACCTGCCAACAGGGTATCGTTGCGCGGTGAATCATCCATGGCAGCCTTGTCGGTGAGATACAGCCCGGTGGCGGGATGGTAGATCTGCTGGTAACTCTCGCGATAAGCCCGTAATGCCGGATAGATGCGTGCCAGGCGCGTCCGGTCGGCGGTAATGCGGTAGGCACGCAGTTCGGCCCAGGCGAGCATGGGGTGATTCAAGTTACCGGGGGTGCCGGGCTCCGACCAGCCTTTCACACCGAGCCGGCCGTCGGCCTCGCCGATTTCCCGAAGGATTTCGCCGTTTGGCATCTGAAGTGCATAAAAGTTGTCCAGTCCTTCAATGGCCGGGAACAGGTGGTGGGCATAATTGCCCCACATGGTGGAAAAACACATATCCCACAAAAAGATATTTTCGTTAAAGGCCTCGTCAATAAAATTTTTGACAAGCGGGCTGCCTGTTACTGGTTGGGTGAAATGCCCAAAGCCGATTTCCCAGGCGCGGTAATAAAATTCGATATAGTCCGGCCTGCGTGCAAACACGGGGCGGGGTAGCTGATCCCGCACCTGGGAAAATACTGGTAGCGGTTTCGGCTTGTAGGGTTCGGTGGGGAAAAAATAACCACCGTTTTCCAGTCGGGTGCGATAGATCGCCAGGTAGTGATCCAACCCTACTTTGGAAGCGCGTACTGCTGCCAGAGGGCGCATTCCATCGGGGTAGGTTTCCTGTTCAAGGATAATCCAGCGCGTGCCTCCTTTGGAGACATTTGCATGGATAAGCGACAGCCAGTCGATCACATCTTCACCAATAATGGAGCGGGCATTGGGAAAATCATCGGGGAAGTGTGCCTTGTAGTGGGTTGTCAGTGTGCGCCCCGGATACTGCATTACCCGGGCTACAGGATCATCCCCGGTGGCGGTTGTCCAGCCCACATCCTGTTGCAGCACGAGCGTGTCGGAGGTATTGGTCGCGATATGATCCCAGAAAGTGGCGTCCCGAAAGGGGGACAGTTCACCCGCGTGGTTGTGGTACCCGAAGCGCAAACCCCGTGCTTCCAGCTGCCGATGAGTGCGATTGAGGTCTGTGACGAGCGCATTGATGCCAACGGTGTCCCAGCCGCGGGTATCCCAACCAACAATCAGGTATTCGGCACCCAATTCGCGGTAAAAGCCTGCGGTTTGTTCGATGGTGTCTGCAGTGACATCGTTAAAACCAATATGTGCGCCGCTCACCTTCAGGCCCAGCTGATCGAGCAGGCTGCGCAATTCGGGCCCGCGACCGGCATAGGGGCCGAACTCTCCCGCGAACTCCACCGCAGCAAAGCCCATATCAGCCAGTGCTGAAAGGGTACCTTCGAAGTCGCGGTTGAGATCTTCACGCACAGACCAAAGCTGTATACCTATGACGGGTAGATCAGGCGAGCGCAATGTTTCCTTGCTGGGAGGGTTCGCCGCCAGAGTGCCGGTATAGAAAAAAGTCAAAAGACAGAGTGTAATCATTCGCATGGGCTCTTCCTGCAGATAGTTCCGCTGCGGCGGTATGTGCCGGGTACGCTCCTTGGCCCTGCATCACTCTGCAGTTATCAGAAGTTGATGCGGATAACGGCCGCGATGCGACGGTCGTTGATAAACCATGAGCGATTGAGCCTGGTGCCGTCGGCGTTAACCTGCATCTGCGTTTCGGTGACCTGATCCAGAATATTGGTGGCTTCAAGGCCCAGCTTCACATGGTCGTTAACGTTGTAGAAGACAGAGCCGTCCAGTTGGCCACTGTCACCGTTATAGATGGGCAACTTGGTGATCACGTCGCGGGTGGTCAGCAGATACTCGGAGCGCCAGTTCCAGGCCAGCCGTGCACTGACATCAGCATATTCGTACAGCCCTACCAGATTGTAGGTGTATTCGGACATGCCCTGCAATGGCAGGTTTTCGAAGGCGACTGCGACTTCGTTTCCATCATTGGTGCTGATGTTTGGGTTGGGTACGCTCTTGGCGTCTACATATGTGTAGTTGATCTGAAGACCGAGGCCGCTCCAGGCGCCGGGCAGTTGCTCAAAGAACTGTTGATAAGCCAGCTCGAATCCGCGTACAGTGCCGTCGCCGAGATTGACCGGCCCATCCACTTCCACGGTCTTGGTAACGCCGTTGTTGGTCACTGCTCTGGGGAAAGCGCCACTGACAAAGAAATCGGAAATATCCTTGTAGAACAGTGAGGCGGAGAGCGCGCCCACGTCGTTGAAATACCATTCCAGAGACACGTCGTAGTTGTGTGCCGTCATGGGCTTGAGGAAGGGATTGCCGGTACCGGCGCGGTAATCGGAGACCCGCGCGGCGTCGTCAATGCCATCTCTGTCGGTATCCACCTCGGTGATAATGGCGTAAACGCCCATGCTATCGCGCAACATACCCATATCCGGAAAGGCGATCGCCCGGGAGGCCCCAAACCGCATCAGCCATTCATCATTGATTGTGTATTTCACATTCAGGCTGGGCAGCCACTGGGAATGGCTGGCCGCACTGCTGGTCAGGTGGCTGTCGCCATTGAAGAAGGCAAGGTCATCTGCGGGTAGCGGCAAACTGGCGCTGATGGTGGAGTAGGAGACGCCGCCGGAAGTGGTGTAATCCAGCGTGACATAGCGCAGGCCAACATTCCCTGTAAGGGCATTGTCCAGGCTCGTAACCGTTGCCATCACATAAGCGGACTGGCGCTCTTCCCTGACCGGGTTGTATTCCGGCTGAGTGAAGACCCCATCCACCAGATCGTTGCGATCTTTCAGACTATTAAAACCAAAAATACGCCCCAATTCTGAGCGGAATGTGTGGTGATCTGCCAGGAGGTGAGCGCCCGGTGCCAGGATAGTGCCGCCTGCAATTCCGGGCGTGTTGCCGTGGAAAAAGTCATTAAAGTGGAAAACATCGTGGGCCGGGGCGGGGTAGGTTCCGGTTCCCGGCTGACCGTCCCAGGGAGTGGTATCGTGGACACCGTTAAAGAGCTTCATGCCGCCGGCCCAGGTTTCCGACAGGACACCCCAATTATAAGTGGACCAGCGGGTGGTCTGTTTCCGCTCAGAGGCACGCAGCCCCCCTCTGAGGGATTGAAACCAACCCCGGTCGATATCGTATTCCATATCCAGTTGCAGCGCTTTTGCTTCGCCTTCACTGTCTTCGATATGATCCATTGCGGCGCGGTAGAAATAATTGGCGGGATCGGTGAAATACGCTGCACTGGATTGTGGTGCACCTGCGGGCGCAATAAAGTTCACCTCGGGCAAATCTCCGGAGAAATCCACTTCTACGTCTGCGCGCGTATTGCCAAAAATGGACAGATCCAGCACTTGGGTTTGCGCCTGTACAAACTGGGCATCAAACGCCATCTGAAGTCGGTCGGTGGGGTGCAATGCCAGGTTCAGGGAAAGATCCTCTACCAGTGTGTCTGTTACCGAACGGCGGGCGAAGCTGTTATAACGGTCGGCGCCCTGCAGGGTTCCTGAGACGAAACGGTCGTCAGTGTACACACTGTCCGCACTGGGGCTTCCCACAGTGTCGTCTGACTGGAAGGCGTTTTCGTACCAGGTCGTGGATGCATCGGAACGCACATATTCCAGGGTGGCCAGGGTAGTATCGGCCGGATTGGCCCATTGCAAGACCAGGCTGCCGCCAGTGCGGTAACGGTCCTGATTTACCATGCGTGCGCCGGCATTGATGGGCACCCAGCGCTCGCCAACGTCGGGAATATCCAGTAATTGGGGTGCACCCTGGCCCACGGAGTTATTGCTGACGCGCAATTCTGAGTCGGCAGCACTGATCAGAAAGCCAAGTTCCCCCACATCGGTTTGCCAGCGGTTACTGTACAGAGCGGAGAAATCCGGCGAGGATTCGCCGCGCATATCCGTATAGTTCAAAGCTCCACTGAAGGCAAGCTGTTGTCCATCGCTGTCGAAAGGCTTGCGGGTTTCCAGCTTGATGGTTCCGGCGATGCCGCCTTCAATCATGTCTGCCGTCTGATTTTTGTAAACAATTACAGACCCCATCAATTCCGGCGGTACATCCTGGAAATTGAGTCCGCTACCATTGTTGGCAGAGAAACTGTCCCTGCCGTTGAACTCGCTTCGACTTTGCGCCATGCCGCGCAGAGCCGCGCCACTGCCTTCTATGGAGAAATGATCCGGGTCTTCCACGGCGGCAAAGCGTTCGATGGAAATGCCGGGCACCCGCTGCAGGGCTTCGAGAACACTTTTGTCCGGTAGGGCATTGATATCCGAAGCGGAGATGGCGTCGGCAACGGTGGCCGCATCCCGTTTGATATCCCGGGCATTTTTCAGTGACCCCCTGACACCCTCCACGGTGACTTCCTCCAAGGGCCCCGCTGTTTGCGTATCTTGCGCATTGGCACCGAGGGTGGCGGCAGCAATACAGACTGCCAATAGCGTGTGGTTAAAGGAGGTGCCGCTTTTGTTGCTCGAATAATTGGAGCCAGAATCTCTCATCTCACAAATCTCATCAATGACTGTCATTATTGTGTTTGTCCGTCGGGCACCTGGTGAGGCCGATGCCACTGGACTTTGCGGGCAGCGTACCCACCCTGTCAGATTGGAATCTGTTTTTACCAGGGGGAGCAAGCCCGCCGCTACTTTCTACGATAAGGGGGGCTGAATAAGCGGTAGCAGGGAAGCATCGATCTGACCTGAGGGTGGTTTTGATTTCCGTGTGCTGGAGCGAAGACAACCGGTGGTGTTGGCCCATCCAGTATTGAATAATGTACCGCGACTCATACAAAGCGTTTTTGCACCTGGGGGATGATGGACTGTGAAAACGCTCTTTTACATCGGCAAATCGCAAAAATACAAATAAGATTGCCCTGCCTATACTGGCTCAAAAGTACGATTTTAGAATGATGCCCAATTAAGCGATTAAACTAACTGTACAAATGGGCGAGCCGCTAGGTTTTCAAGGTTAAATCCGTGCAGCACTTTTGAATGGCTACCGTTTGTGATGAAAAGAAGGCAAATGCGGAAGTGTCGCGTAAGGTTCGACAAAAACCCATTTGAAGGGACTTTAGAGTCTGCAATTCGGGTATTTGTATAGCCACCGACAGTTTTTAATTTTTAATCAAAACAATATTCCCCATAATTGCGCGCACCCGAGCCTGTTGTTGGTCGCCCTTCTGGCATTGCCCGGGCAGTGTCTTTTACACCAGCGGCGCCTGCAGTGGTTTGGGCAGTTATGGCGTTATCCAATTGGCAAGCTAGAGAGCTGCCCTTCCTGTAAAACCCCTGTCAGCTTTTCCGGTTCCGACAGACAACGGCTGCTTGCATGTGCGAGAGTCGATGCCACTGAAGGTTAGATAAGGGCATGGTGAATGACAGCAAAAAGAATACACTTAAGAAGTCGATACCATTTTGATACCAACAAAAGATAAAACAGTCTCTTAGCCAAGTGATTCGTTAAAGAGGGGCGCTGTCGCGTGAAATCCTCTATTAGTCGCAACCCCGGCAGACAAAGGCGATAACATTGGCCTGTTACGGCCAACTGGGGTTAAACTCTGGCCCCTAAAACTATGGCAAGGTACCAATTTAGAGGGGTGGCAAATGCGTCAGGCACTGATTGTACTATCCGCAGCCGTGGGTCTGGCGACCCTGGGGAGTTGTGGTGAAAAGGCAGCACAGGAAGGGGTTGCTAAAAATATTGTGAAAGCAGAACACTCTCAAGCTGCAAACGCCCAACAGGCGGACAATATCCTGTTGGCGGAGTGGGTGGGCCCTTACGGTGGGGTACCCGCGTTCAATAAGATGCGTCTCGAAGATCTCAAACCCGCGATCGAGAAGGGCATTGAGATGAACCTGGCAGAGATCGATGCGATTACTGCTGACCCGGCTGCGCCGACCTTCGCCAATACCATTGTGCCACTGGAGCGTGGCGGTGCCGAGTTGGGGCGTGTGTTCTCCTACTATGGTGTCTGGAGTGGCAACCTGTCCTCCCCGGAATTCCGCAAGATCCAGCAGGAATTGGCTCCCCAGTTGGCTGAGTTCGAATCCAAGATCACCCAGAACGCGCAACTGTTCAAGCGTGTTAAGGCGATTTATGACCAGCGCGAATCCATGGATCTGGACGCTGAACAGAAACGCGTTGTCGAGTTGATCTACAACCAGTTTGCCATTAATGGGGCGACCCTGAAAGATGCAGCAAAAGAACGTTACGCCGAAATCAACCAGCGCCTGGCGGAGCTGTATACCAAGTTTGCCAACAATGTATTGGCGGATGAGGAGGGCTACGATATTTTCCTGAGCGAGGATCAACTTGCTGGTTTGCCCGAGTCCTATATTGCTGCAGCGGCCGCCCTGGCCGAAGAGAAGGGCGAGAAGGGTAAATACGCGATCACCAATACGCGCTCTTCCATGGACCCTTTCCTGACTTATTCCGATAACCGTGCACTGCGTAAGCAGGTATGGACCAACTATTACAGCCGCGGTGATAACGGTGATCTACATGACAATAATGCCATCATTGCCGAAATTCTGAAGCTGCGTGATGAACGGGTCAGCCTGTTGGGCTTTGACAATTATGCCCAATGGCGTTTGCAGGACCGTATGGCCAAATCACCCGAACGCGCTTTGACCCTGATGGAAGCCGTGTGGCCGGCGGCAGTAGCCCGCGTGGAAGAGGAAGTGGCGGATATGCAGGCGGTTGCGGATGCCGAGAAAGCCGGCATTACCATTGAACCCTGGGATTACCGTTACTATGCGGAAAAAGTCCGCAAAGCCAAATACGACCTGGATTCCGATGAAGTGAAACAGTACCTTCAGTTGGACAAGCTGCGCGAAGCCATGTTCTATGTGGCCGACGAGCTGTTCAATTTCGAGTTTACGCCAGTGGCAGCGGATACCGTACCGGTTTTTCACGAAGATGTGAAAGTCTGGGAAGTAACTGACAAGACCACTGGTGAGCATATCGGGCTCTGGTACCTGGACCCGTTTGCCCGCGCCGGCAAGCGCTCCGGCGCCTGGGCCACCATGTACCGCGATCACTCTACCTTTGACGGCAAAAAGACCGTACTGTCTTCCAACAACTCCAATTTTATCAAAGGGGCGCCCGGCGAGTCGGTGTTGGTGAGCTGGGACGATGCGGAAACCTTCTTCCACGAGTTTGGCCACGCATTGCATTTTCTCGCCTCCAATGTGACATACCCAACCCTCAACAGCGGCGTGCGTGACTATACCGAGTTCCAGTCTCAGTTACTGGAGCGCTGGCTGTCTACCGATGCGGTGATCGATAATTATCTGGTGCACTATAAAACCGGAGAGCCGATTCCTGCGGATCTGGTTGCCAAGATCAAAAATGCAGCCAGGTTTAACCAGGGCTTTGCCACAACGGAGTACCTGGCTTCCGCGCTGATGGATATGAAGCTGCATACGGCCGATCCGGAAGATATGGACCCGGATGTATTCGAACGCGAAACACTGGCAGAGCTGGGCATGCCGAAGGAGCTGGTTATGCGTCACCGCACACCACATTTTGGCCATATCTTTTCCGGCGAGGGCTATTCCGCGGGCTATTACGGCTATATGTGGGCCGATGTCTTGACTTCAGATGCCGCTGAGGCGTTTGCTGAATCCGAGGGGGGATTTTACGACAAGGAAGTGGCCAGCAGGCTGGTGAAGTACCTGTTTGCGCCGCGCAATGCCTTGGACCCCGCCGAGGCCTACCGCGCTTTCCGTGGTCGTGATGCCCATATTGAAGCGCTGATGCGTGATCGCGGCTTTCCGCCACCGGAAAAGAAAGACGCTGCTGCCGCAACCAAAAGCTGATTAACTGATTTATACAGTCACAATAAAAAAGCCGCAGCAGTATCAGCGGCTTTTTTGTCGCGGCCTTTGAAACAGTGGTGCTGGCGCACTGATTCTGCCTCAAGGGTAAGCGGGAAGGCTCTGGGGCGCAGCTTTGCCGCTTCAGGAGGCGGGATCTTACAGTGGGATACGGATAACAACACCGCCCATGGTCTGCCCGAGTTCAAAGTCATTGCGCGGGCTGTCCACATGATCGTTGTGGCAGCTGATGCAGGCGGGGGAAACACCCACGTCGGCGTACACTGCAGTAAAGTATTCCGTGTCCCCCAGCTTCTCGCGCCCGTAGAAGTTTTTACCGGGATTGTCGATCACATATTGCAGGCCTTGTTTCTCCATTTCGGTGCGCGGCTTGTTCTGTTTGTTGACCGGCCACAGGGATAGAAGGGCGTAGTTGAAACCGGAGTTTCTTTCCGCTACACGCTCCGCCCCCATACGCATCATCTGTGCGGGCAGAGGCAGCAGTTTCTTATCCTGCCAGTGCTCATCAGCATCGAGAATTTTTTCTTCATTTTGTAGACGGTTGACCACCTGGTTGGTGTAGTTGGCCCTGTCTGCTTCGATTACGGCAAAGATGGCATCCGCCATTCGCTCGGGTGCAATTCCCTGATGCTTTTCACAGCCAGTGAGCAGGGCCAGACCGGCGACAAAACAAGCGGCAATACGCATAGTGTTCCCCTCCTATTGGGATTTCGTTTGCTGTTTTTTGTTGTTGGACTTTCTCGCAATGCGGTCGCGAATCAGATCAAAGGTCTGGTGCTTCTCCGCGGGCTTGTGCTTGAAATTCTGTGTTATCAATTTTTTATCAGCCAGGGCGGCCAGGGAAAACTCCGCTCCGTGGCAGTTCAGGCAGACAGGTAACATTTTTTCATTGGGACGCAGATTGTGGTTCTGATTGTGGTTAACAACGATCTGCTTGACATGGGTTTCCCGTGGAAGGTGGCAGCTGGCACAACTGGGACCGCTTTTGGGATTGTTTTCCCAGATATTGAAATGGGGGGAATCCCGGTAAGCCAGACTGTGTTCATCGCTGTGACAGCCAAGGCAGGATTCCACTGCGGCATAGTGCACATTGACTGAATGGGCGTCGTGGCAGCTGGTGCAGTTCAATTCCCCCGATGCATCCGCCTGCATGGGGATTCTTGCCTGCAGCGGTGACATGGCACCGATGCGCTCAACAAGCCCGTGTGAAAGTTTGGAGGACAGGCGCATCCCGTGTTTGCCCTGGGTAAAGGATTTTTTTTGTTCGCTGTGACAGCTTGCACACTGTTCCACCACTTCCAGGCTGCTGAATTGCTGTTGGTTGTCGATATGGCACTGACTGCAGTTGACAGTGGCTCTGGCGTGAGCACTTTGCGCCCATGCTGTACGGATCTCTAAAGTTGAATTCAGGTCCAGGTCGGCTTGTTCCGGCTGCAGGGGCTTTTTGTGCGGGTGTTCCCGCAGCCACATCTGCATCGCGGTTCGGGCGGGCAAATGGGCATTCTCCAACAAATCCGGTTGCCCTTCATGGTCAGTCAGAAAATCTTCGTAGAGCGTGCTATTGTCGTGATAGTTATGGCAGCCGGCACTGGCACAGGTTTCGAAACCAAAGCCTCTATGGCTACTGCGCTCCTGTGCAATATCGCTGTGGCAGTGAAAACAGAAGTCCCCGGCCAGGCTGACCCCCATCTCGCGGGTAATTTCCGGTTTGTGCTCGGTGTGACAGCTGACGCACTGGCGCGCATCGAGTGTCTCCAACAGCGGCGCGTTTCTCGGGTCGAGAAATTTTTTTCGCGGGTGGGAGTCGTCTGCCAGTTCCAGTTCCTCGGCATGGCAATTCAGGCACGATTGCTGCATGGCCTCCTCGCCCGCAAAACCATCGGTATGACACGACATACAGTCCAGTTCTATCTGGTGGTGCCCGTGGCTCGTTTCCCCGGTGATGAACAGGGATTTGTCGGCAACCTCCAGGTTATATGCAGCCAGCGACCCCACGGCCAAGGTCAGCAGCAGGCCATAATGCCAGAATTTAAATTGATAGGATTTCATTTAAAAATAGTAAACCGCAAGAATATGGTAGGCGAGCAGTACCGGCAGCGCCCAGAGCAGGGCATAGTGGACACGGGACCACCACTTGCGATGCTCGCGCAGTTTCAGGTCTGTCCAGTGGTGGTTGCGTGCCATAAACACACCGACAAGTGAACCGGTTGCAGTCGCGGTGAGAAAAACAAGCATCAGTGCCAGGTTCAGATTTTCTCCCAGGCGAAACCCCGTGTGCACTACAAGGGCAAGGAGCGATATCAGACCAATCACACTGTGCGCATAGCGCCAGTGATCCATATGGCCAATGGTGAATTTCTTCCACCGCTTTCGTACGCTGAGTGCTGCTGTGAGCAGGCACAGCACGAGAATGGTGTAGCCGGTGACCTGCTTCCAGAAGTTGTCGTACCAGAGTTTTTGCCAGGAAAAGGCTGTTTGCACCGTGTCGGAAACCGGTGCAGCCGGCATCAAAAATGCCAGCGCAATAAGGAGCAGGGACAGTGCGGATGTGATCAGTATTCCCCTGGCGTGACGCATCACCAGATTGGGCGCGGGAGCATCCAGTAACTCCGCCATCAGTGGGCGGCAGCTGCCGCATATAGAGCCGGCAGTTGTGGCCTGCTGCAATTCATTCAAGGTGCGCTTGCCCTCGGATATGGCCTTGCACAGGTCCCCTTTACTCACGGAGTTGCACTGGCATACCAGGTAGCTATCGGGGAAATACTTGATAGTGGTGGCCGTCTGTTTTGCAAACAGACGGCCTGTAGTTTCAAAGCTCCTGAGGGTGCGCTGGTTGACTTTTTCCTGCCCAGTCACAGCCTGGCGCAGGCCGTTGGCTTCATTCCAGCTGCCAATATAGACTGCGCCGAGGATACGTCCATCCCCGATAAACAGTTGGCGATACACCCCGTTGAAACGATTGCGGTAAGCGTACCTTTGTACATTGTGCTGGTAGTGGATACTGTCCGAAGTAACGTCGCCGATAATGGCACAGGGGATGTGGGCAATCTTGAGCTGGATGTCGGTATAGCTCCCGGTATAGGGACGCTGTAACCGGGGGGCACCGTGATTGCGACGGATATGGGAGCAGCAGCTCTCCACCTGCTCATATCCGGGGCGCACCAATTGGTAAATTTTTTGATCAAATTCGGCACATTCCCCCACTGCGTATATATCGGGGTCGGAAGTTTGCATCCATTCATTGACAACAACGCCGCGCTGTGTTTTCAGCCCGCTCTGTTGCGCAAGCGTCACTTCGGGCTGAATCCCGGTACACAGCACTATAGCGTCGACACTCAGGGTTTTGCCACTGACAAATCGCAGCCTGGATTTTTTGCCATCCGCTTCGATTGCCTGCAGCGAGTCGCCGATTTCGAGATTGACACCGAGTGCCGAGAGCGAGGACTTCAGGAACGCTTCGCCCTCTTCCCCAAGCAGACCACTGAGCAAATATCCCCGCGACTGTAAAGTGACTGTGTTCTTTGGAGTTTTTAATGCGGTTGCGGCTTCAAGACCCAATGCACCGGCGCCTACGATACAAATATCGGCGTGCCGCTCGCGCAAGTTGATCAAATCGTGGGTATTGCGCAGGCTGCGAAAGGGGTACACAGTGGGCAGTTCGGTACCTGCGATCTGGGGAATGGCCGGATTGGAGCCAGTGGCCAGAATCAGTTTGGTGTAAGGCTGTGTATTTCCCGCCGCATCAGTCACCGTTTTGTGCGTGCGGTCAATGGAGAGAATTTTTCGGTCGATATACTCGGCCAGCCTGTGGTCACGCTGGCCAAGGATTGGGTTGTCCAGCTCTGCCCGTTCCACATGGCGGGACAGATACTGTGAAAGTTTTACCCGGTTATAGGGTGATTCCGTTTCGGCCCCATAGATAACAACCTGCACCTCATCACAAAACTCCAACAGCTTTTGGGCACAGCGGACACCAACCGGCCCTGTGCCCACAACAACGTAAATTGGATAGCTGTCATTGCTTGTGTACGTGTTATCTGGTGAATATTGCTGAACAGGTGAACTGTCTAGTTCAGTCATACACCTCCCCCCAAGTCCTTCGGCTTTGCCACCGGCCCGATGGTTATTCTTATTGTTAAGCTACAAATCCCTGAATACCAACTAGACCGACATCCCACAGAAAGATTTTTTTTTAAACTCTACTTCCTCTATATTTAAACAAAATTAAATAAACGTCTAGTGTTGAATGACAACGATGCAGAAAAGGCTGTTGAGGGAGTTTGGTGTGGTCAGTAACGCTCTCTGTGGCTGTCACAGCACGCATTGGGGGAAATGGGGATCTCATGCCGGAGAAAAATATAGTCGATTTATTTTGTATAGCGGGATTTTTCGGTTAATTTGTGAGCGATTCTGGATGGATTTCGCAGGGTGATGGCAAGGGAATTGAAGGCATGCGGCCCCATCCCTGTGGGCTGCACAAGTTTTTAGTGGTCGGGCTCTATATTACACATTGTTGCGTAGCGGCCAGGTTTTGCCTGATTCCAAAAGAGGGTCGGGTGTCCGTTACGGCTCGTCCCGGATTTTGTCACGGACAATCCTCAAGCTGGTTGGTAAAGCACGTAGAGCTCCTTTTCTTCCAGGGCAGTGCGGCGGGTTAGTGCCTCTCCAATTTTCTGGTAGTCCATTTTAAAATCTCGAACCATTTCCGGCGTAAAGGCTTCGTGATTGTACTGCTTGCAGAACTGCACAACCGTATTGGCGATTTCATTCATATCGGAACGAAAATCCTTGATCACCTGCAGTGTGTGGGAATCGCCGGCGAGCGTCTGCTCCAGGTAAACATAGAAGCGCACGTTTTCCTTGATTAGGTGGGCCTGGAAGGTGGATTTGAACTGGGTGAGCAACTGGGACATCTGGCGATAATTTTGCTGCTCATACCCCTCTGACCAGATGCGCTGGAAAATGCCGACCAGGTTCCGGTGGTCATCTTCCAGGGCCTTGATGAGTGTGGGGTCGTAGGAAATAGTCCGGTTTCCCTTGGCACTGGAGTAGGCGCTGCGTGTGTATCTCTCTTCGAGATCTGCGCTGTCTCTCGACTTGTCACTTCGGAACATACCGGAAAGAAAGCTAAGCATGTGTCATACCCTTGGTAGAGATTATGGATTGGTGAGTTGTGCAAGTGTGTTGTTCCGCGGATGGGGGGAGTGCTCTGTGGGCTTGGCACTGTTTCGCCCTGGCCGGGAGTGGTGGATTTTACATTGGATGACAGAGGCTTTAAGGTTGAATGGAGACCGGATTTTACTCAGTTGTGAAAGATGAGAGATGTATCACAACTTCTGCTTGGGAGGTGATTGCTTACGCAAAAGAGGGTTGGAACCATGGTACTCGGTACTGGTGAAAAAAGAAGAAACCCGGCTCTGCCGGGTTTCTTCTCTGCTTATCTAGCGTTGATCCAAGGGGATATAGTCGCGCTGGGTATAGCCGGTGTAAAGCTGGCGCGGGCGGCCAATCCTGTAAGGGTTGGAGATCATTTCATTCCAGTGGGCAATCCAGCCTGCAGTGCGGCCGGTAGCAAAAATAACGGTAAACATATCGGTGGGAATGCCGATCGCTTTCATAATAATGCCGGAGTAAAAATCCACGTTCGGGTAAAGTTTCTTTTCCACAAAATAGTCGTCCTCAAGGGCGATCTTCTCGAGTTTCCTGGCGATCTTCAGCAATGGGTCATGCTCGACACCCATAGCACCCAGAACCTCGTCACAGATACCCTGCATGACACGGGAGCGCGGGTCGAAATTTTTATAGACACGATGGCCGAAGCCCATCAGGCGGAAAGGGTCATTCTTGTCTTTGGCGCGTTTCACAAACTCATCGATACGGCTTTCGTCACCGATCTCCTGCAGCATGTTCAGTACCGCTTCGTTGGCACCACCGTGCGCGGGCCCCCAAAGGGCGGCAATGCCGGAGGAGATACAGGCGAAGGGGTTGGCGCCGGAGGAACCGGCCAGGCGCACGGTAGAGGTGGAGGCGTTCTGCTCGTGGTCAGCGTGCAACAGGAAGATGATATCCATCGCCTTGGCCACAATTGGATCGATCCTGCTGGATTCACAGGGATTGCCAAACATCATGTGCAGAAAGTTCTCGGCGTAGCTGCGGCTGTTGTCCGGGTACATGAAGGGCTGACCGTTGGAGTGCTTGAAGCACATGGCAGCCAGTGTGGGCATTTTGGCGATCAGGCGGTGTGCAGAAATTTCTCGGTGCTCCGGATTATTGATATCAAGGGAGTCGTGGTAGAAGGAGGCGAGGGCGCCAACCACACCGCACATCATGGCCATGGGATGGGCATCGTAGCGGAAACCCTTAAAAAAGCTCACCAGGGATTCATGCACCATGGTGTGTGACAAAATGGTGTCAACATATTCTTTTTTCTGCTTGGCGTCGGGCAGTTCTCCATTCATCAGCAGGTAGCAGGTCTCCAGATAATCGGACTGCTCTGCCAGTTGCTCAATAGGGTAACCACGGTGTAGGAGTTGGCCCTTGGCGCCATCGATAAACGTGATTTTGGATTCGCAGGCAGCGGTGGATACGAAACCCGGGTCGTAAGTGAACAAGCCCTTGCCGGTCAGGCTGCTGACATCCACCACCTCGGGGCCGAGGGTGCCGGAGAGAACGGGCATCTCAATAGCGCCATCAATACCATCAACTGTGAGTAGCGCTTTTTTATCGGACATTGCGGACTCCTAAAAACTGTTCCTTTGGCGGCCTTTGCCCAGGATTCTAGTGTGTTGGCAGCCTTTTGAGCGGGGCCAAACTTAAGTGTCGGGCCGTAAATTGTCAAACCAAAAGGGGTGGACGTCCAGTCTGATTGTGGCAGGATATTCGGTAACAGGGCGGGCTCCCTGGAGCTTTTATCTAGAGGGAGGCATAAAAGTCTACGGAAATCCTGTGATCCCGGATGGGTGTCTGCAAGGACTCCGAAAGCGGGCCTGTTCCCGGACATTCGTTGTGTTTTGACTATTGAATGCCTATAATCCGCGCGGCTTGCGCCACGGTACAGCTACTTTTGTATAAGACTCACCCGGGTCGAGTGCCAAGTGATCAGCAAGCGGCTCGTCCCTTCTTTGAAAAGCTAACGGGCGCCCGGTCGTTCAGGGCAACAAGGTGTTTTTCCTGTGAACAAAAACAGACCTGTCAATCTAGATCTTTCCACTATTCAGCTTCCCGCTGCCGCTTTGGCTTCCTTTTTGCACCGCGTTTCCGGCGTTGTGCTTTTTGCTGTCGTCGCGCTGTTGCTCTATATGCTCGATGCCAGCCTGAAATCCGAGCAGGGTTTTGCCGATGTGGCGGCAGTATTCAACAGCCTCCCTGCCAAGCTCGTGCTGTGGGCCTCCCTGGCCGCGCTTATTTACCATCTGCTGGCCGGGGTGCGCCACCTGTTGATGGATATGGGCATCGGTGAGAGCCTGGAAGGTGGCCGCCGCAGCGCTGTGACAGTACTGGTGCTGAGTGTCATCCTGATTCTACTGGCGGGGGTATGGTTGTGGTAAGAACAGTCACAAGTTTTGGCCGTAGCGGCACTTTCGATTGGTTGTACCAGCGCATTACCGCGGTGGTGCTGATCGCCTATCTCCTGTTTATTGTCGGCTTTATTTTCCTTACAAAAGACTTTGGCTACCAGGCCTGGTCAGAGTTGTTCGCCCAGCGCTGGATGCGTGTGTTCAGTCTGGTGGCCCTGCTATCGGTCATTATTCACGCCTGGATCGGGCTCTGGTCTGTTGTCACCGATTACATCACCAACCGGGTGATGGGGGGCAAAGCCACGGTGCTGCGCCTCTTCGTGGAAGCCGCTCTGGCGGTAGTTGCCGTGTTGTACACGGTATGGGGCATCGAAATTCTCTGGGGTGTATAAGTGATGGCGAACATGCGTACTATTTCCTTTGACGGGGTTGTCATCGGCGGCGGCGGCGCCGGCATGCGCGCGGCACTGCAGATGGCCCGCTCCGGCTACAAAACCGCGGTCATCAGCAAGGTCTTCCCGACCCGTTCACACACGGTGTCCGCCCAGGGCGGTATCACCTGTGCCATCGCCAGTGCCGACCCGAATGACGACTGGCGCTGGCACATGTACGACACGGTGAAGGGATCCGATTACATCGGTGATCAAGATGCCATCGAATATATGTGCTCTGTGGGCCCCGAGGCGGTGTTTGAACTGGAGCATATGGGCCTTCCTTTCTCCCGTACCGAAACGGGCCGTATTTACCAGCGTCCGTTCGGTGGTCAGTCAAAGGACTACGGCCGCGGTGGTCAGGCCGCGCGCACCTGTGCGGCGGCAGACCGCACCGGACACGCCCTGCTGCACACCCTTTACCAGAACAACATCAGGCACGACACCGAGTTTCTGAATGAATGGTTTGCCATTGACCTGGTGAAGAATCAGGACGGCGCGGTTGTCGGTGTGATCGCTTTGTGTATCGAAGATGGCGAGATCGTCTTTATCAAATCCAGGGCGACGGTGTTTGCCACCGGTGGCGCCGGTCGAATCTACGCCTCCACCACCAATGCCCATATCAATAGTGGTGACGGTGTGGGGATGGCCCTGCGCGCGGGTATGCCGGTGCAGGACATCGAGATGTGGCAGTTTCACCCCACCGGTATCTATGGTGCTGGCGTACTGGTGACCGAAGGCTGTCGCGGCGAGGGTGGTTACCTGATCAACAAGGATGGCGAGCGCTTTATGGAGCGCTACGCACCCAATGCCAAAGATCTCGCCGGCCGCGATGTAGTGGCTCGCTCCATGATACTGGAAATCCTCGAGGGTCGCGGTTGTGGTCCCGAGGGCGACCACGTACTGCTGAAGCTCGACCACCTGGGGGAAGAATTGCTCAACAGCCGCCTGCCGGGTATCTGCGAGCTGTCCAAAACGTTTGCCCATGTGGACCCGGTGAAGGAACCGATTCCGGTGGTGCCCACCTGTCACTATATGATGGGCGGTATCCCCACCAATGTGCACGGCCAGGCCCTGGCCCAGGACGCGGCCGGCAATGACCATATCATCGACGGCTTCTACGCTTGTGGTGAGGTAGCCTGTGTCTCGGTGCACGGCGCCAACCGCCTCGGTGGCAATTCCCTGCTGGACCTGGTGGTCTTTGGCCGCGCTTCGGGCCTGTTTATCGAGAAGGCCCTGCGCGAGGGAATTGAGCACCGCGAGGCCTCCGAGTCGGATATCGAAGCAGCCTTGGCGCGCCTGAACCGCCTGGAAACCTGCGAGACTGGTGAAAAGGCCGCCGGTCTGCGCAAAGAACTGCAGGGTGTGATGCAGAACCATTTTGGCGTATTCCGCCGCGGCGACTATATGGCGGAAGGTGTGAAGAAGCTGGCGGGTCTGCGCGAGCGTATTGAGAACGTGCGTCTGGACGACAGGAGCCGTGCCTTCAATACCGCCCGTATCGAAGCGCTGGAACTGCAGAATCTGCTCGAGGTTGCCGAGGCCACTGCGATTGCCGCCGAAGCCCGCACCGAGAGCCGCGGGGCCCATGCGCGCGAAGACTTCCAGGAGCGCGACGACGAGAACTGGCTGTGTCACTCCCTGTATTTCCCGGTGGAAAAACGGGTTGGCAAGCGTGCGGTAAACTTTGCGCCAACCACCATGGAAGCCTTTGAACCAAAAGCTCGCACCTACTGATTCGGGAGCGGAATAGAGTATGTTGAAAGTCAGTATTTACCGTTACAACCCGGAAACCGACAAAGCGCCCTATATGCAGGACTACGAGCTGGATACCCAGGGCAAGGACCTGATGGTGCTGGATGTGCTGGAGCTGCTCAAGGCCGAAGACTCCACTCTGTCCTTTCGCCGTTCCTGTCGCGAGGGTGTGTGCGGTTCCGACGGCATGAATATCTCCGGGCGCAACGGCCTCGCCTGCACCACGCCCTTGTCGGAAGCGGCACCGAAAGGCAAGCTGGTGCTGCGGCCACTGCCGGGCATGCCGGTGATCCGCGATTTGGTGGTGGATATGGAACAGTTCTACGAGCAGTACAGGAAGATCGAGCCATACCTGCAAAATGATACCCCGGCGCCCGCCATTGAGCGCCTGCAGTCCCCGCAAGACCGTGAAAAACTCGACGGCCTGTACGAGTGTATTCTGTGCGCCTGCTGCTCCACCGCCTGTCCATCCTATTGGTGGAACCCCGACAAGTTTATCGGGCCCGCCGGGCTGCTGCAGTCCTACCGCTTTCTGGCGGACAGCCGCGATCTGGCTACTGAGGAGCGGCTCTCCAACCTGGATGACCCCTTCAGCGTGTTCCGTTGCCACAGCATTCAGAACTGTGTGAATGTATGCCCGAAGGGATTGAATCCCACCCGCGCCATCGGCCATATTCGCAACATGTTATTGACTCGTGCGGTATAGGGGATGCAGGGCCGCCCTGCCAGTACCCGCCCGCTGTAGACCCGGGCCGGGTAATGCACTGATCCAATGACGCCAAGCCGATAAACCGGCATTCAATTGAAAAGGGGAGGTGGCTTTAGGCGCCTCCCTTTTTGTGACTGAAAGGAAAGGTAGTGGCTCACGCGATGAGAAGCCCACTGCAATTGAGGTAGGCATTAACATGCATGAAAGTACCATGGAGCAGCTGTGGCGCAGCTCTCATATCTCCGGGGGCAATGCCACCTATGTGGAGTCGCTGTACGAGACCTATTTGCACGATGCCAACGGGGTGCCGGAGGAGTGGCGCAATTATTTTGACAGTCTCCCCCGCGTAGGGGGGAGTAATGATGTTTCTCACGCCGCAGTGCGTCAGCACTTTGAATTGCTCAGCAGGCACCGCGCGCGCCCGGTTGCGGCGCCCGGCTCCGGTTCCGCCAATATGGAGCACGAGCGCAAACAGATCAAAGTGCTGCAATTGATCGATTCCTACCGCCACCGCGGTCACAAAAAAGCCACTCTGGACCCACTTGGTCTGATGGCCCGCGAGCAGGTGCCCGACCTGCAGCTGAATTACCACGGTCTTACCGAGGGGGATTTCGACACCACCTACAATACCGGCACCCTCTTTATTGGCAAGGAAGAGGCCACCCTGAGGGAGATTGTCGAGAGCCTGGAGCGTACTTACTGCGGCAACCTGGGTGCTGAGATTATGCACTTGTCCAACCTCGAAGAGCAGCAGTGGCTCCAGCAGCGCCTGGAGCGCAGCCAGTCCAGGGCTAATTTCGGTAGTGATATTCGCATCGAAATCCTGCAGCGCCTCTCTGCAGCGGAGGGCCTTGAGCGCCATCTGGACTCCAAGTATCCAGGCACCAAGCGCTTTGGAGTTGAGGGCGGGGAAAGCCTGATTCCCATGATGGATGCGTTGATCCGCCGCTCCGGTACCTATGGTGTGAAGGAAATCGTCATCGGTATGGCCCACCGCGGCCGCTTGAATACCCTGGTCAATATTCTCGGCAAGAATCCTGCGGATCTGTTCCAGGAGTTTGAAGGCAAGAAGACCCTGGATACTTCCGGGGATGTCAAGTATCACCAGGGCTTTTCCTCCAACGTGATGACCCCCGGCGGCGAAGTGCATCTGGCACTGGCTTTCAATCCCTCGCATCTGGAAATCTGCGCCCCGGTCGTTGTCGGTTCGGTGCGCGCTCGCCAGGACCGCCGCAAGGATGCCACTGGCGAGAAGGTCATGCCCATCAATATCCACGGTGATGCGGCGTTTGCCGGACAGGGTGTTGTGCAGGAAACCCTGCAGATGTCCCAGACCCGCGGTTTCTACACCGGTGGCACGGTACATATCGTGCTGAATAATCAGGTGGGTTTTACCACCAGCAAGCGTGAGGACGCACGCTCCACCGAGTACTGTACAGACCCGGCCAAGATGATTGATGCCCCAGTGCTGCACGTTAACGGCGACGACCCAGAAAAGGTGGTGTTGGCGGCATTGCTGGCGGTGGATTACCGCTATGAGTTCAAGAAAGACATTGTCATCGACCTGGTGTGCTATCGCCGTCGGGGGCACAATGAAACCGATGATCCCTCCGGCACCCAGCCGCTGATGTATCAGGCGATTCGCAAGCACAAGACTACCCGCACGCTGTTTGCGGAAAAGCTGGTCAGCCAGGGTGTCCTGGACAAACCGACGGCAGACAAGCTGGCCAATGATTACCGCGACAAACTGGACGCGGGCGAAGATGTGGCCACCGGTTTGGTAAAACAGCCGGATGCTTCCATGTTTGTGGATTGGAGCCCCTACCTGGGTCACGACTGGCAGGAGCCTGCCGATACCGGCTTTGCCCTGCCGAAACTGCAGGATGTGGCGAACCGTATGACCACGGTGCCCGACGGTATCGTGATGCAGCGCCAGGTCTCCAAAATTTACGATGATCGACGCAGAATGGCTGGTGGTGCTCTGCCGTTGAACTGGGGCATGGCGGAGACTTTGGCTTACGGCACACTGCTGGAGCAGGGCTATATGATCCGCTTTACCGGGGAGGACGTGGGGCGTGGCACCTTCTCCCACCGCCATGCGGTGATTCACAGTCAGAAAGACGGTCAGTGCTATGTGCCATTGCAGCACATGTTTGAAGACCAGCCACCCTTTTATATTTATGACTCCCTGCTGTCGGAAGAGGCGGTACTGGCCTTTGAATACGGCTATTCCACCACCACGCCGAAATCCCTGGTGGTATGGGAAGCGCAGTTCGGGGACTTTGCCAACGGTGCCCAGGTCGTGATCGACCAGTTCATCACCTCCGGTGAGCACAAGTGGGGGCGTATGTGCGGCCTGGTGTTGATGCTGCCACACGGTTACGAGGGCCAGGGTCCGGAACACTCCTCGGCGCGCCTCGAACGCTTTATGCAACTGTGTGCCGAGCACAATATTCAAGTGTGTAATGCCACTACGCCAGCGCAGATCTTCCACCTGTTGCGCCGGCAGGCTATCCGCCCGATGCGCCGCCCACTGGTCATTATGAGCCCGAAGTGGATTTTGCGTCACAAACTGGCCACCTCCAGTCTGGAAGCCCTGGCGGAGGGGCATTTCCACACGGTGATCCAGGATCAGGGCGTTGACCCGGCCAAGATCAAGCGTCTGGTCCTGTGTTCCGGCAAGGTGTACTACCACCTGCTGGAGGCGCGTCTGGAGCGTACCCAGGAAGATGTGGCCCTGGTGCGTATCGAGCAGCTGTACCCCTTCCCCGACGCAGCATTCGTGGAAGCGGTTTCCGTGTACAAAAATATCAAGAGTGCCGCCTGGTGCCAGGAAGAGCCCATGAACCAGGGCGCCTGGTACCACAGCCAGCACCATCTGCGCCGCCTGCTGGCGGAGACGCACCCCAAGCTGGACCTGGAATATGTAGGACGTGTGCCCTCAGCGGCACCTGCGGCGGGCTATATGTCCACGCATCTGGAGGAACAGAATAAGTTCATCAACGAGGCGCTGACCGTCAAACAACGGCGGCAGTCAGTAAAGCAGAGTCAATCTCAGGAAACAGGAAAATGACGATCGAGATTAAAGCGCCAACTTTCCCGGAATCCGTCCAGGACGGCACTGTCGCCACCTGGCATAAAAAACCCGGCGAAGCCGTGTCCCGCGATGAACTGATCGTGGATATTGAAACCGATAAGGTAGTACTGGAAGTGGTTGCACCGGCAGATGGCGCCCTTTCCGAGATCCTCAAGAATGAGGGCGACACGGTGCTCTCCAATGAAGTGATCGCCAGGTTTGAGCCGGGAGCCGGCGCCGCAGCTGCTCCGGCGGAAGAGCAGGCCGAGGCACCTGCCGCCAAAGACGCGGTGCCCGTTACCGATGAAAAAATCACCATGCCCGCTGCCCGTAAGATGGCAGCGGAAAAGGGCGTTGACCTGAGTGGTGTGGAGGGCACCGGCAAAGGCGGGCGGGTCCTCAAGGAAGATGTGATGAAGGCGGGCTCCACACCCGCCGAAGCGGCGCCGGTTGCTGCTGTTGAAGTCGCCGTTGCTGCGGGTGAGCGCGTAGAGAAGCGTGTACCCATGAACCGTATGCGCAAACGTATCGCCGAACGCTTGCTGGACGCGAGTCAGTCCACCGCCATGCTCACGACTTTCAATGAAGTCAATATGCAGCCGGTCATGGACCTGCGCAAAAACTACAAAGTGCTGTTTGAGAAGGTCCACAACGGCACCCGCCTGGGTTTTATGGGCTTTTTTGTCAAGGCGGCAGTGGAGGCGCTGAAGCGCTACCCGGCGGTAAACGCCTCTATCGATGGTGACGATATCGTCTACCACGGCTACCAGGATATCGGTGTGGCAGTCTCCTCCCCAAAAGGGCTGGTGGTTCCTATTCTACGCAATACCGGCAACATGGGCCTTGCGGATATGGAAAACAGCATCCGCGATATGGGGACGCGCGCCCGCGACGGCAAGCTGTCCATTGAAGAGATGACCGGGGGCACCTTCACCATTACCAATGGCGGTGTGTTCGGCTCTCTGCTTTCCACCCCGATCCTGAACCCGCCGCAAACTGCAATCCTGGGTATGCACAAAATCCAGGAGCGCCCCATGGCAGTCGATGGTAAGGTGGAAATCCTGCCGATGATGTACCTGGCACTGTCTTACGATCACCGCCTGATCGATGGTAAGGAAGCGGTTGGCTTTCTGGTGGCAATTAAAGAGATGATCGAAGATCCGGCGCGCATTCTGCTGGAAATCTGAGCGCCCTTGTTCAGGGGCCGCTCCGGCGCTTCCCTCGATCACACTGAAATTAGAAAAATCTGGAACTGATCATGTCGGAAAAATTTGACGTAATCGTAATTGGCTCTGGTCCCGGTGGTTATGTCGCTGCCATCCGTGCCGCTCAACTGGGTCTGAAAACCGCCTGTATCGAGAAGTGGAAGAACAGGGAGGGGAAAAACGTAAACGGGGGCACCTGCCTGAATGTGGGATGTATCCCGTCAAAGGCACTGCTGGACAGCTCGTGGAAATATCACGAGGCCAAGGATGCGCTCGGTGTGCACGGCATTTCGGTCGGCAAGGTCGAGATGGATGTCAGCAAGATGATCGAGCGCAAGGAAGAGATCGTCAAAAAGCTGACCGGTGGTGTGGCCGGCCTGTTTACCGCCAACAAGGTGACCTCTATCTTTGGTACCGGCAGACTGCTGGCCAACAAAAAAGTGGAAGTGACCGACGACGAAGGCAACACCAATATCTACGAAGCCGAAAACGTCATTTTGGCTTCCGGTTCTGTACCGGTCAATATTCCGCCCGCCCCGGTAGACAACACAATCATAGTCGACTCCACCGGCGCTTTGGAATTCACTGAGGTGCCCAAGCGCCTGGGTGTCATCGGTGCCGGTGTGATCGGTCTGGAACTGGGTTCCGTCTGGAGCCGCCTGGGTTCCGACGTTGTGGTTCTGGAGGCGCTGGACACATTCCTGCCAATCATGGACCAGCAGATTGCGAAAGAATCCCACAAGATTCTCAAGCAGCAGGGCCTGGATATCCGCCTTGCCTGCCGTGTTACCGGCTCCGAGGTGCAGGGCGGTGCAGTGACTGTTACTTACCAGGATAAAGACGGTAAGGAGCACCGCGAAACCTTTGACAAACTGATTGTTTGCGTCGGTCGTCGCCCCTATACCGAAGGCCTGCTGGCCGAAGATGCCGGTGTGAAGATGGACGAACGTGGATCTATCTACGTCAACGATCTGTGCATGACTTCCGCACCGGGCGTCTGGGCGGTTGGCGATGTGGTGCGCGGCCCTATGCTTGCACACAAGGCCTCTGAGGAAGGGGTTGTGGTTGCCGAGCGCATCGCCGGCCAGAAGCCCATGATGAACTATGATGTGATCCCCAATGTGATTTACACCCACCCGGAAATCGCCTCGGTTGGCCGTACTGAAGAGCAGGTGAAGGCCGATGGCGAACCCTACAACGTGGGCAGCTTCCCGTTTGTGATCAACGGCCGTGCCATGGCAGCCAATGACGCTCAGGGCCTGGTAAAAATCATCGCTCACGGGGAAACTGATCGCGTATTGGGTGCCCATATTGTCGGCCCGTCCGCTGCGGATCTGGTGCAGCAGGTGGCAATTGCGATGGAATTCGGTTCCAGTGCCGAGGATATCGGCATGACCGTATTTGCGCACCCGACCCTTTCCGAGGCCGTGAAGGAAGCGGCCCTTGGTGTGAATGGCCATGCGATTCACGCCGTAAACCGCAAAAGGCGCAAGTAAGCGCAATGTTCGATCGCGGGGCAGCCAATTAAAAGTTAAGAGGCTGCCCCGGTTTCATTTGCGGAATTCAAAATTTGCAGCGATGTAAAGGTTGAATTTTGTCTTCAGGTGCAGAGTAATCTGCAATTAATAAACACATGTGAAATGTGAAATGTGAATTGGTATTGACTATGAACTTGCATGAGTATCAGGGCAAACAACTGTTTGCGGCATACGGATTGCCGGTTTCCAAAGGCATTGCGGCGGAAACCCCGGCAGCGGCTGTAGCGGCGGCTGACGAGATTGGCGGTGATAAGTGGGTGGTTAAGGCCCAGGTACACGCGGGGGGCCGCGGCAAAGCGGGCGGTGTAAAGCTGGTGGACTCCAAGGCGGAAATCGAGGCGTTTGCCCAGCAGTGGCTGGGCAAACGCCTGGTCACTTACCAGACGGACGAAAACGGCCAGCCGGTATCCCGCATTCTGGTTGAGAGCTGCACCGATATCGATCAAGAACTGTACCTGGGCGCTGTTGTGGATCGCTCCACCCGGCGTATTGTTTTTATGGCGTCCACCGAAGGCGGCGTTGAAATTGAGAAGGTCGCGGAAGAGACTCCGGAAAAAATCCTGAAAGCAACTATTGATCCGCTGGTGGGCGCCCAGCCGTACCAGGCGCGGGAGCTGGCTTTTAAACTGGGCCTGAACCCGACCCAGGTCAAGCAGTTTACCAAGATTTTCCTGGGTCTGGCGAAAATGTTCCAGGAAAAAGATCTGGCCCTGCTGGAAATCAATCCGCTAGTGATTACCACCGAAGGCAATCTGCACTGCCTGGACGCCAAGGTGGTGATCGACGGAAACGCCCTGTACCGCCACGAGGATTTGCGCGAAATGCACGATCCGTCTCAGGACGATCCACGTGAAGCGCACGCGGCCAAGTGGGACCTGAACTATGTGGCCCTCGATGGCAATATCGGCTGTATGGTCAACGGTGCGGGTCTGGCCATGGGCACTATGGATATTGTCAACCTGTACGGCGGAAGACCGGCCAATTTCCTCGATGTTGGCGGTGGTGCCACCAAAGAGCGGGTTGTCGAGGCGTTCAAGATCATTCTGTCCGATGAGAATGTCAAAGCGGTGCTGATCAATATCTTCGGCGGTATCGTTCGCTGTGACATGATCGCCGAAGGCGTGGTTGGTGCAGTGAAAGAAGTCGGCGTACAGGTACCGGTGGTAGTGCGTTTGGAAGGGAACAACGCAGACCTGGGTGCCAAGGTGTTGAGCGACAGTGGCCTGAATATTATCGCGGCCACCAGCCTGACCGATGCGGCTCAACAAGTGGTCAACGCTGCGGAGGGTAAATAATCATGTCAGTACTGATTAACAAGGATACCAAAGTCATCTGCCAGGGCTTCACCGGTTCCCAGGGGACTTTCCACTCCGAGCAGGCGATTGCGTACGGCACCAAAATGGTGGGTGGTGTGACTCCGGGTAAGGGTGGCCAGACTCACCTGGGCCTGCCGGTATTCAACACCGTGAAAGAAGCGGTGGCAGAGACCGGTGCCGAAGCTTCCGTGATCTACGTCCCTGCGCCTTTCTGTAAGGATTCCATCCTGGAAGCCGCGAACGCTGGAATCAAACTGATTGTCTGTATCACCGAAGGCATCCCGACGCTGGATATGCTCGATGCCAAAGTGAAGTGCGACGAACTGGGTGTGCGCCTGATCGGCCCCAACTGCCCGGGTGTCATCACGCCGGGCGAGTGCAAGATCGGCATTATGCCGGGCCATATCCACAAGCCCGGCAAGGTGGGTATTGTTTCCCGCTCCGGAACCCTGACCTATGAAGCGGTCAAGCAAACCACCGACTACGGATTCGGCCAGTCCACCTGTGTGGGCATCGGCGGCGATCCCATCCCCGGCTCCAACTTTATCGATATCCTGGAGATGTTCCAGAATGACCCGCAGACCGAAGCGATTGTGATGATCGGTGAGATCGGAGGCACCGCTGAAGAAGAAGCGGCGGCTTACATCAAGGACAATGTCAGCAAGCCGGTGGTTTCCTACATCGCCGGGGTAACCGCGCCTCCGGGCAAGCGCATGGGCCACGCCGGTGCGATTATCTCCGGGGGTAAAGGCACTGCGGATGAGAAATTTGCCGCTTTGGAAGATGCCGGTGTAAAAACCGTGCGCTCCCTGGCGGATATTGGCAGCGCTCTGAAGGAAATTGCTGGCTGGTAATAACCATCGGGCAATTCCCCACCAGTGAAAAAGCCGTTTCATCCGAAGCGGCTTTTTTTTGCGAAGTCACCAGAACCGGAGGATAAGCGCTTTATTCAATCAGGCCTGACAAAGGCAGCCGGATGCTGGTTACACTCCTGTATTCACAGGGGCCCATCTTCAAATCACCGACTGGAATTTTTGCTTATAAGGATACGTTATTTATTACTGATTCAGGGAATGGAAAAATTCTACTGTTTAAATCGCGTTAATTTCTCATTCGCTACTGGGCTGCCTGTGGCGGTCTTCAGGATCTGCCTGAGCAAGGGTATAAAACGCCCTCTCAGTCATATGGCCTTATAGATTTCTCCCGGCGATCTGGGCAGTGGATCGTCAGTTGTGACAGTGTCAGGTTTCGGTTTTGAATCGGATGCGGCGGCCTGTCTCTCTATGCGGTACTTCTATTAAAAAATGCCGGACTGCTTATACCAGGTGGGGTGCTGAAGAGTCGAAGAACATGGGCGTAATCGCACCATCGCGCTTACCGCCCCGCAGGGATAGTACGAGAAGGTAAGCGCTGGTGGGGCTTCTTGAGACTGCACAGGCCTTTGGGGCGCCCGCTCCGCCTTGCAACGCTACGTCTTTTTATTGGATGGCGGATTGAATGGCCTGATGATGGCTGGAGGCTGATCGATTGGGCCCTCCTCCGGCGCACAGGCTTCGTCCAGCCCCCAGGTCTCATCCAACCATTGCAGAAGGCGCACGGCGCGCATCACCCGGTTGCCCCTGCCGGGCGCAATATGCAGGTCTACCGCGTTCTCTTTGATGGCGACCAGTGTAAAGGTAAAATAATCCCCCAGCTCCACTGGCTGAAATAATCGACAGGGTAATATAGGCATCTTGAATAGGCTCCTTATGTTGCCTGTGACAGAAACGCCGGGCAAAAGCCCATAGCGCTGTTTCTCTCGCCGCAGGCGTGATCCTTGTGGGAAAAAAGTAAAGGGAAATTTGTAGGTTGGGTACGCAACCAGAGAGGCGGTGCGCGGCTGAAGTAAAAGACCACACCAATCATCACGCAACGCCACAACACACTCCGCCGCCGGGGGCAGGAGTGACCCGGAAAACCTGCCTTCAAAAAGACCTTTATTGAAGACGAACGAGTGTATGGCGTATCATTCAAGACAGCCTCGCTAGATACCACGTTATCTATTGGGGTTAGCCATCCCTTGGTGTTGGTAGCACCGGGGGGTGGCGTTTTTCTCTCATTTACGCGGTCATGATGCGGTCCTTCTTTGTTCGTTTATTTGTGTCTAGAATACCTGCGGACGCCCCCGATATGGGGCGCCTCGCGGGGAGAAAAATGATGGTTGCGGTATTGCTTATCTATTTATTCTTCTTTTCTTGTGCCGTTGAGGCCTTGCGCCATTGAGGCGGCTGGGCGCTAGGGTAGCAGGCCTATACGGTATGCGCTTTTTGCAAGGAATTCAATCGAGTAGAGGTTTTAGGCGACACTTAATGCAGTTTTTCACTGGCTGGAGAATCCCTTTGCCATGCACCTGGGTATCAGCAATCCATTTCCTGGCAATCCAGGGGATGTTTTAGAGAACCGCCGTAGGCCGACCCGCCTAGGCTTTTTGCACGATCAAGTAGGTGTGTGATTCAGGATGCTGGCTGTACTCCAGGTGCTTGCAGAGGCAACCCAGGCTGATTAATAATGTAAGGAAGCCATTTGTTCCCAGGGTCGCGTAGTAAACTTCTGGTCCCATAAAGTCATCGGTGTGGTGACTTTTCTCATCTGTACCGCCGAAAGTGAAAATCAGTACGCCACCTTTGTTCAGGCTGAAAACCAGTTTAGCCAAAACAGTTGCTTGCTGTTCCAGGGGGATGTGCCAAATACTATCCCAGGCCGTGATGAAGTCATATTTTTCTTCTATACACCATTCACAGATATCCCGGTGATGAAAAACCACTCCTGGATGGCGACGCCTGGCCAAACGAATCATTTCCGCAGAGACATCCACGCCCTCTGGTGTAAACCCCTCATTTAAAAGAAGATCAATGAATCGGCCAGTAGAGCCGCAGCCGACGTCAAGGGCTTTGCCTTTGTTGTTGACGAATGCCAAGGCTCTTTTATGCGCATCGATTCCATTGTTTCTATTGAAATTCCCGTTCTCCCAAAGGTGGGTAATTTTGTCGTACGCTTTACCAATGTCTTTCGGGTGCATGGTCATTGAGCCTATCGCCTTAAGCCAGACGCAGCCGTCTGAAAGAAAACCGGTAGCAAGGCACTGCTAACAAAAATATTGCCTGGTTGTTGGGTCTGGTAAATCCGTATTACAAATTACCGCTGAGCATTTCCGCGATTTCGTTAAATTTGGTTAGCAAAATCTGTTTGAGGTCATCCGGCCAGGAATGGATGGCTTTTTCAAAACTGATTTTGCTGTTTCTGACCAGGGCGCGGCTGGCCTCTTCGAAGCCAGGAGCATCTCCTGCAACCAACAGCATCAACCCATCCAGTTGTTGTTGTTTTGTGGTGATACGATCTTCGAGCGAAACATGTTTTTGCGCCTGCTCCACCAACCTGCGAAGAGTGACAGAAGCACCACCGGGCTGCTGGCCCAGCCACTCCCAATGACGGGGAAGCAGGGTAACCTCTTTGGGGATAACCCCTAATTTGGGCCGTCCGCGCTTGGTTTTTGGGGTGTCTGTATCAGCTGTTAGCCTGGCCAGTACTTCCTCTGTATCACCGTGCCAATCCACCTCAACCCGTTTACAGCTTTCAGATTCAAAGACAATGGGTTCATGAGCCGCCCCCATGTCTTTTACTTGGTGAGCAATCGCCTCCAGTGTTCCCCGCGCGATGACCCTTAGCTGGTCGATAGCGATATAGTCTGTGCCCATCGTATTTCTCCATATTTACCCAGGCTAAATATTTTTATCCGGGTAAATATAGCTGATTCACCAGTCTGTGCACAATAGATAATGTTTTGATTAGCGCTCACCTGTGCAGTGTCCTCATCGGGAAGGGTGGGCAGCCTTTAAATCCCGGGATTGCCCGCCTTGCCTGGTGTCCGTGAGGGCCTGATTTTTGTTTACATGTCAGTGATATACACGGCATGCGGCTACTCCTATACTGCGGAAAAACCAACTATTTAGGAGCGAATATGGCCAGAGCACTGATTGGCGTTATCGGGGGCAGCGGTCTTTACGAGATGCCGGGGCTGAGTGAGGTAGAGGCGCTGCGGATAGACACGCCTTTCGGCGCGCCTTCAGACACGATTGTCTGCGGCAAACTACAGGGAATCCCCGTTGCTTTCCTGGCCCGCCATGGGCGCAGCCACCGCCTGATCCCCGGCGAAGTGCCTTACAGGGCCAACATTCACGCCCTGCGCCAACTGGGTGTGCGCTATATCCTGTCGCTCTCTGCTGTGGGCTCCCTACGCGAAGAAGTGCGACCGCTGGATATGCTGATTCCGGATCAATTTATCGATATGACGCGCAGGCGTGACAGCACCTTTTTCGGTGGTGGTGCCGTGGCCCATGTCGCCATGGCAGATCCGGTGTGCCCGTCAGTGGCACGGTGTCTGGCACAAGCCTTCGAGCGCACGCAGGCGGATCAGCCCATCCGCCTTCACAGACAGGGCAGCTATGTCTGTATCGAGGGTCCCCAATTCTCCAGCCGCGCGGAATCCCATTGGTATCGCAGTATGGGGGCCTTCGTGATTGGTATGACCAATATGCCGGAGGCGAAGCTGGCAAGAGAGGCGCAGATTGCCTATGCCACCCTGGCCATGGCCACCGACTATGATTGCTGGCATCCCCGTGAAGCAGCGGTAACTGCAGCGGTGGCCATTGCCAATCTGCAGCAAAATGCCGCCCGCGCCCAGCAGATCGCTGCAGAGGCGATCCGCCTGCTGGGTGAGGAACAGCCGCACTCTTTTGCACACACCGCGCTGGAAAGTGGTCTGGTGACGCCCCTGGAGGCTCTGCCCAAAGACACCCTCGCTGTAATAAAGCCACTGCTTGCTCCGACAGAACCGGTGCCTGAAGAAGTGGAGCGCTGAGGCGTATGCACGAAACACTACCGCTGTTGGAATTATCGGATTTCCCGGCCATTCGTCGCGAAAAAATACAAACCCTGCAGGTGAATATTGGTTACCGCTGCAACCAGAGCTGTGTGCACTGCCATGTGAATGCCGGCCCCAAGCGCACAGAGATGATGTCTGAAGAAAACCTGGCCCTGTTGCTGGAGGTAATGCGAGTGCGGGGTGTCAGCACCCTGGATATCACCGGTGGCGCGCCGGAGCTGCACCGGGGATTCAGGCCACTGGTGCAGGCTGCCCGCGGGCAGGATGTACAGGTGATAGACCGCTGTAACCTCACGGTGCTGTTCGAGCCGGGTCAGGAGGATACCGCGGAATTTCTCGCGCAACACCGGGTGGAGGTGGTCGCTTCACTGCCGTGCTACTCCATGGAGAATGTGGATAAGCAACGGGGCAAGGGGGTTTTCGATAAAAGCATTCGCGCATTGCAGAAACTGAATGCACTGGGGTATGGCAAGCCGGAAACCGGCCTGCGGCTCAATCTGGTTTACAACCCGCAGGGAGCCTCTTTGCCCCCGGAACAGACCGCCCTGGAAGCGGACTACCGCAGGGAACTGGCCGCGCATTTTAATATCGCGTTTAACAACCTGTTTGCCCTGGCCAATATGCCGATCAAGCGTTTTGGCTCTATGCTGGTGTCCAAGGGCCAGTTCCAGAAGTATATGGCGCTGCTCAAGGGCAGTTACAGTTCCGCCAACCTCGATGGCGTTATGTGTCGCACCCTGGTCAGTGTCGATTGGCAGGGCAATTTATACGACTGCGATTTTAACCAACAATTGAATATCCCGGTACCGGGCCGTTTACACTTGCGCGATCTGCTCAGGCACGACCTGCAGGATCTTTCCATTTGTGTGGCCGATCACTGTTACGGTTGCACAGCGGGGCAGGGTAGCAGTTGCAGTGGTGCCCTCTAGGGGGCTTGCGGAAACTGAAAGAGACAGGGAAATCAAACCCTGAACAGAGGAGCGAAGGGTTATGGGCAAAAGAATCCTGCTGGTGTCTGCGATACTGGTACTGGTGATTGCCTTTTATGCGTTCGATCTGGACCAGTGGCTGATGTTGAATAAGCTACAGGAGGGAACGGATAAATTCATGCAGTGGAAAGACGCCTCGCCACTGCTGGTGGGGCTGCTATTTGCACTGTTTTATATTCTGGTGACCGGTTTGTCCCTCCCCGGCGCTGCCATTCTTACCATTGTCGCGGGCGCGGTATTCGGTTTGTATTGGGGCACGATCATTGTTTCTTTCTCTTCCAGTATCGGCGCAACCCTGGCTTTCCTGGTGGCCCGTTATCTGCTGCGTGACTATGTGCAGGAGCGCTTTGCCATGCGGTTGAAAATGGTGAATGAGGGTATAGAGCGCGAGGGCGCTTTTTACCTGTTCGCGCTGCGCCTGGTGCCGGTTTTCCCCTTTGTCCTGATCAACATCCTGATGGGCCTTACCCATATCCGGGTATGGACTTTTTACTGGGTGAGCCAGCTGGGTATGCTGGCCGCCACTATTGTGTATGTGAATGCAGGCACCCAGTTGGCAAGGATTGATAACCTGAAGGATATTGCCTCCCCGGCACTGTGGCTGTCCTTTGCCCTGCTGGGGATATTTCCACTGCTGGCAAAATATATCCTCAACTGGGTGAAGCGCCGTCGCGCTGCCAAATGAGTTTTTGCAATGAATAGACCCAAGAAATTCGATCGCAATCTGATTGTTATTGGTGCCGGCGCTGCGGGGCTGGTGAGCGCTTATATCTCGGCTGCGGTAAAGGCGGAGGTGACTTTAATTGAAGCGGGGAATATGGGGGGGGACTGCCTGAATACCGGCTGTGTGCCCAGCAAGGCGCTTATTCAGTGTGCCCGTATCGCCCATTGGGCGCGTCGGGCCGGTCAATTTGGTGTCTGTGTCGCCGAGCCGGAAGTCGACTTTCCTGGCGTTATGCGCCATGTGCGCGCTTCTATTGAGCGGATTGCGCCTCACGACAGTGTAGAGCGATACACTGGGTTAGGGGTGGAGGTTATCCAAGGGCAGGCGCGCCTTGTGGACCCTTGGACAGTCACCATTGCGCTGAACAGCGGCGGGGAGCGGACGCTTAGCGCACGGGCAATTGTACTCGCTACCGGTGCTGAACCCATAGTGCCGCCATTGCCCGGCTTGGGAAAAGTGCGCTACCTGACCAGTGAAACCCTTTGGAACCGGTGCGCAAAGCTGGACCAGGTGCCGCGCAGGCTGTTGGTTCTAGGTGGGGGCAGCATTGGCTGCGAGTTGGCCCAGGCATTTGTGAGACTGGGGTCGGATGTCACTCTGGTAGAGAAAGAGAGCCGCCTACTGCCCCGAGAGGATCGAGAAGTATCCGAAGCCATTGCACATGCCCTCACGTCCGAGGGCGTAAACCTGCTCACCGGGCACAAGGCCCTGGCTTTTGTCGGTAAGCCAGACCGGATAGGTGGCGCCTTGCGCCTGCGCAACTTGTGCAATGTAGAGGGTGAAACACAGGTCACATTTGACGAAGTGATCCTGGCTCTGGGCAGGCGTGCCCGGACTCAGGGATTTGGGCTTGAGTCATTGGGCCTGGTGCAGGCCGGTAAGTTGGAGGTGGATGCCTACCTGCGTACCCGCTATCCCCATATTCTCGCCGCCGGTGATGTTGTGGGTCCCTACCAGTTTACCCATATGGCCTCGCACCAGGCCTGGTATGCCGCCGTGAATGGCCTCTTTGGGGATATTAAAAAATTCCCGGTGGATTACTCCCTGATTCCCCGTGCAACCTTCATCGATCCGGAGGTGGCCAGTGTGGGACTCAGCGAGGACATGGCTAGTGAACAGGATATCGCCTATGAAGTTACCCGCTACGATCTCGACGACCTGGATCGCGCCATAGTCGACGGTGCCGCACAGGGCTTTGTGAAAGTACTCACCGTGCCGGACAAGGATACAATTCTCGGCGTTTCCATTGTGGGCGAAAACGCGGCGGAGTTGATCGCGGAATTTATGATTGCGATGAAGCATGGACTGGGCCTGAACAAAATTTTATCCACTATTCATACCTATCCCACGATGGTAGAGGCCAATAAATTTGTCGCCGGGAACTGGAAACGGGCGCATGCCCCCAAGTGGGCGTTGCGCTGGCTGAAACTGTTTCACCGGTGGAGGCGGGGTTAGTGCAGTACAGTGTTGTTGTTCCGCTGCTGAATGAACGGGAGCAGCTGCCGGAACTCGCAGTGCAGTTGCGGGAGCTGCAAGCCCCCGACAATTGCGAAATTATTCTGGTCGATGGCGGCAGTAGCGACAACAGTGTGGAGATTGCCACTGCCGCGGGGTTTCCGGTAATTGTGTCAGGGCGCGGCCGGGCCGCACAGATGAACGCTGGTGCGGATGCGGCGTGCGGGCACTGGCTGCTGTTTTTGCACGCGGATACCCGTTTACCTCGGGGGGCTCTGGATGCGATTGCTGCGGCTGCGCTACAGGGGGCACAGTGGGGGCGTTTCGATATCCGTATCCGCGGCGACAGTGTCTGGTTTCCCTTGATTGCCACCTTGATCAACTGGCGTTCGCGTCTGAGCGGCATTGCCACAGGCGATCAGGCAATCTTTGTACGCCGCGCACTGTTCGAGCGCCTGGGCGGCTATGCCCGGCAGCCTCTGATGGAGGATATCGAATTAAGCCGGCGGCTGCTGAAGGTGGCGCGGCCATTTTGTTTGCACCAGCGGAGCATCACCTCCGGGCGCCGCTGGCAGAAGTTTGGTGTTCTGCGCACTGTGCTGTTGATGTGGCGTTTGCGGTTTGACTACTGGCGCGGTGTGCCTGCGGCCTCTTTGGCGAAGCGTTATGAGTAGTGTTGCCCGCCATACACTGCGCCTGGTTGTGATGGCCAAGGCGCCATTAGGCGGCTATGCCAAGACCCGATTGATTCCCGCACTGGGTGAGCGCGGTGCTGCTGCACTGGCGGAGAGACTGCTGCACCATACTCTGGAAGCCTGTGTGCGGGCGGACCTGGGGCCTGTGGAATTGCATGTGGTACCGGACCCCTCGCACGCCTACTGGCGGGATTTCCCGTTGCCGCCTGGAGTTGGTCTTTACGGGCAGTCGCAGGGGGATCTCGGCCAGCGCCTGTGGCATGCCAGCGGAAACGCGCGGGCGCTGGGGCAGGGGCTTCTGCTGCTCGGCACCGACTGCCCGGCGCTCACCGCGCAGCGTCTGCATATCGCGGCGGAGGGCCTGCAGGGGTCTGATGCGGTAATGTACCCGGCAAAAGATGGCGGTTACGCACTACTGGGACTCAAAGAGGTACAGGCGCGGCTGTTTGAAGACATCCTCTGGAGTACTGCAGTGGTGGCGCAGCAGACACTGGACCGATTGTGGGAGTGTGGAATGCATTGTCAGCGCCTGGAGACGCTGACGGATATCGATGAGCCAGGGGATTTATCGTCACTGCCGCAGGCCTGGAGGGAGTCTGTCGATGTGGGCTAGAGTGCCGGGGCTGTACCGCTCTCGGCCTCTATTGCGCTGCCATCGGCGAGCACCGTGCGGTTTTCATCGCCAGCAGCCGCTAGGCGCTGCTCCTCGATACGGCTGCTCCAGTTCAGCAGTGCCTGGTAGTGGCGGATATTCTGCACATAGGTCACCGGCTCCCAGCCCCGGGCATAGCCGTGCCTGGTGGTTTTATAGTACTGGCGCTTGGCCAGCAGGGGCAGGTGATCGCGCACATCGGGCCAGCGGTCCGGGTTGCCGCCCATGCGCTCGGTAAGCACACGGGCATCTTCCAGGTGGCCGTAGCCAACGTTATAGGCCGCCAGTGCCATCCAGGTTCTATCGGGTTCACGAATACGTTCTGGCAGCTTGTTGCGGATCTGTACGATATAGCGGGCGCCACCCTCAATACTTTCCGCCGGATTGAGGCGGTTGACCTCCAGTTCCTTTGCCGTATCCATGGTCAGCATCATCAGTCCACGCACACCGGTGCGGGAACGGGCACGGGGGTTCCAGTAGGACTCCTGGTAACTGAGTGCCGCCAGCAGACGCCAGTCCAACTGGTACTGATCGGCGACTTTCTGCATGGTGCCCTGCCACTGGGGCAGGCGCTCGCGGCTGCGTCTGGCGAATGCCTGGGCGCCGCCGACATTCAAGCCGCTGACGTGCCCGAAGAATTCCTCGCGCAGTTGTGCAACCATGCCATTGGTATTGGCGCGCAGCATAAACAGGCGCGCGAGGTGATACAGGCTGTCGTCGTTGCTCTTGGGAAACGCCCAGGCCACCGGTTGGAACTGGGTGAGATTGAACGCGACCGCGGTATTCGGGTAGAGGCCGCGGTGCACCGCGTAGGCGTTGGAATCCACTACGGCGTAGTTGTACTTGCCCTGCTGAACCATTTCCACCAGTTCCATGGTGTCCACATCGGAGATGGTCTCCCAGTCTAGCTCTGGATAACGCTTGGAGAGCTTGTTCAATTCCTCCGCGTGGGCACTGCCGGCGATCACCGCGACGGTCTTGTCAGCGAGATCGCTGATTTTGCGCGGACGTGCCTCGCCCACGCGGTAGATAATCTGTTGGCGGATCTCAAAATAGGATGGGGAGAAGCGTGCCTGTTCGCGACGCTGGGGAGTCACGGTGAGGCCGGCGGCGGCAAATTGGGCGCCCTCGGCGGGATCGTGCAGGCGCTCGAACAGCTCGTCCAGGTCGTGTACATCGCGGATGACCAGCTTGACACCGATTTCCACGGCAAAAGCGTGCAGCATGCCGTGCTCAAAACCGGTGGGGTTGCCGGAGGCATCTTCGTAATAAGTGGTGGGCCCGTTCTGCGAAAGCACAACCAGCTCCCCTGAGGCCCGGATGCGTTCCAGGGTATCCGGCGCCTTACTGGCGACCAGCAGAGCGGTACAGCAAAAGAGGGCCAGCCCTTTCAACAGGCGGCGGACATAGCGCAGCAGGCGGCTTGTCATCATCATAGGCTGTCCCCTCTAGCTCGTCCGTTGGTGTTATCGCTGTTATGCCCGGGATCTGATGCCAGTGTTGCGGCCAGGACTAGTGTGGCCAACGCTGTCTCATGCCATCAATTTTACATGATTTGACGACAGGCTGACCAATTTGGTTTTTGAGCCCTGTGATCTGTGCGCTTGAAAGCCTGCGTAGACTTGTGTACGCAATGCTTGCCCCCGATGCAAAAAAGAAGACTCAGGCGAAAAATGCTATCTACCTTTTGAATACCTTGATGGCGAATTAGTTCATGTGTCTCCAGGTGTCGGACAGGTGTGTTGGAGCGGCGATGCTTCAGGTACAATTGCGCCTCTCAAATTTCCGGGGCCTTGTGCGCTCTTTCTTTCACGCTATTTTTCTCATACAGACAAGAGGCAAACTCCCGCATGCTAGTTCTGCGTGGTGCTCCCGCACTGTCGACATTTCGCCGAAAAAAACTGCTCAATCAACTCCGTGCACTGCAACCTACGATTGAGGATCTCTACGCCGAGTTTGTGTACTTTGCCGATAGTGAGTCACTGGATAACAGGGAGAGCGCGCTGCTCGAGCGGCTGCTCCAGTATGGTCCGACAGAGGAAAAGCGCGAACCTATTGGCGAGTTGATCCTGGTGCTGCCGCGCCCGGGCACTATCTCCTCCTGGTCCTCCAAGGCCACCGATATCGCCCACAATGCCGGTCTGGCAAAAATCCACCGCCTGGAGCGGGGGATCGCCTACTACCTTAGCGGCGTGGCATTAACCGAAGCTGAACGCCAGGCCCTGGCATCGCAATTGTACGACCGCATGGTTGAGGTGGCGTTTACGGATTTTGAACAGGCGGAGCAGTTGTTTGTAGAAGAGGCGCCCCGTCCGCTGCGCGGTGTGGATATCCTCGATGGGGGCCGCGAGGCGCTGGAAGATGCCAACGTCACCCTGGGCCTGGCCCTTGCCGAGGACGAAATTGATTACCTGCTCGCCAGTTTCCAGACACTGGAGCGCAATCCCACCGATGTGGAGCTGATGATGTTTGCCCAGGCGAACTCCGAGCACTGCCGCCATAAGATCTTCAATGCCTCCTGGACCATCGACGGCGAGAAGATGCCGCACTCCTTGTTTGGCATGGTCAAGAACACCTACCAAAAGGGCGGTGACAATGTATTGTCGGCCTATGCGGACAACGCCGCGGTTGTGACAGGCAGTGTGGGCGGACGCTTTTACCCGGACCCGGTCAGTAGGGAATACAGCTTCAGTCACGAAGCCATCCATCTGTTGATGAAGGTGGAGACCCACAACCATCCCACTGCGATCGCGCCGTTTCCCGGCGCCGGCACCGGTGCCGGTGGGGAAATCCGTGATGAGGGCGCGGTGGGTCGCGGCTCCAAGCCAAAAGTGGGCCTGACCGGCTTCACGGTTTCCAACCTGCAGATCCCCGGTTGGGAGCAGCCCTGGGAATCCAATTACGGCAAGCCCGAGCGTATCGTGACCGCTCTGGATATTATGATCGAAGGCCCCATTGGTGGCGCTGCGTTCAACAACGAGTTTGGACGCCCAAATATCTGTGGTTACTTCCGCACTTTTGAGGAGCACTTTGACGGTGAGCGCCGCGGCTACCACAAGCCGATTATGCTCGCCGGTGGCTACGGGAATATCCGCGCAGAGCATATCGACAAGCCCGAGTTTTCCCCAGGTGCCAAGCTGGTTGTGCTGGGTGGTCCGGCCATGTTGATCGGCCTCGGTGGCGGTGCAGCCTCCAGTATGGCCAGTGGTTCCAGCTCCGAGGATCTGGATTTTGCTTCTGTACAGCGTCAAAACCCGGAAATCGAGCGCCGCTGCCAGGAGGTGATCGACCAGTGCTGGCAGTTGGGTGAGAGAAATCCCATTGCTTTTATTCACGATGTGGGCGCGGGCGGCCTGTCCAATGCCTTCCCCGAACTGGTTAAAGACGGCGGCACTGGCGGTAATTTTGAGTTGCGCAAGATTCCTTGTGATGAGCCGGGCATGAGCCCGCTGGAAATCTGGTGCAATGAGTCCCAGGAGCGCTATGTACTGGCTGTGATGCCGGAAGACCTGCTGTGCTTTAAAGAAATCTGTGTGCGCGAACGCGCACCTTTTGCCGTTGTGGGTGAGGCGACCGCAGACAAACACCTGCTGCTGAACGACACCAGGTTTGAGTCCAGGCCGGTGGACCTGCCGATGTCTGTGCTGTTCGGCAAACCGCCGCGCATGCACCGCAAGGCGGAAACACGTGAGGTTGACACCAGGGCGTTTTCCACTGCGGATATCGACCTCAATACAGCCGCCGAACGGGTGCTGCGCCTGCCCACTGTGGCGAGCAAGAGCTTTCTGATCACCATTGGCGACCGCTCTGTCACCGGCCAGGTATCCCGCGATCAGATGGTCGGCCCCTGGCAGGTGCCGGTAGCGGATTGTGCCGTGACCACCGCCGCCTACGACAGCTATGCCGGTGAGGCCATGTCCATGGGGGAGCGCACACCTGTGGCCCTGTTGGATGCCCCCGCTTCCGGTCGCCTGGCGGTGGGGGAAGCGATCACCAATATCGCCTGTACTCCGGTGAGGCAGCTCTCCGATATCAAACTCTCCGCCAACTGGATGTGTGCCGCGGGCCACCCGGGCGAAGAGGAAAAACTCTACCGCACCGTGGAGGCGGTGGGCATGGAGCTGTGCCCGGCGCTGGGTATTACCATTCCGGTGGGCAAGGATTCCATGTCCATGCGCACTGCCTGGGAGGACGAAGGCGAGCAGAAAGCGGTGACTGCACCGCTGTCTCTGGTAATCTCCGCCTTTACCCCGGTGACCGATGTGCGCAAAACGGTGACGCCACAGCTGCGCACTGACAAGGGCGACAGCGAGCTACTGTTGATCGACCTGGGTGCGGGTAAAAACCGCCTGGGCGGCTCCTGCCTGGCTCAGGTCTATAACGAACTGGGTGACGAACCTGCCGATCTGGACGATGCCGGAAAACTGAAAAGTTTCTTCGAGGTGGTACAGCAGGCTCTGCAGGAAGGCCTGATCATGGCCTACCACGACCGCGCCGATGGGGGTCTTTTCACCACCCTGGCGGAAATGGGCTTTGCCGGCCGGGTGGGTATAGATGTGGAAATCTACGAACTGGGTGAAGATCCGGTAGCCGCGCTGTTTAGTGAAGAGCTGGGTGCCGTGTTACAGGTTCCCGCCTGTGAAGCGGATATGCTGGTGCAGCGCTTTGCCGCTGTCGGTGTGCCCGCCCACCAGATCGGTTATCTGAATCACAGCGAGCACCTGTGTATCACCAATAACGGGGTTGAAATCTTCAGGCGCGCCCGTGCCGAACTGCAACAGATCTGGTCGGAAACCAGTTTCCGTATCCAGTCCCTGCGTGATAACGCCCACTGCGCTGAGCAGGAATTTGCCGCTATCGCCCGGGAAGACCCAGGCCTGTCAGTCAATCTCACCTTTGATATCAACGAAGATATCAGCGCACCTTATATAGCCAAAGGTGTTCGTCCGAAGGTCGCAATACTGCGCGAGCAGGGGGTAAACAGCCAGGTGGAGATGGCGCACGCTTTCCACCGCGCCGGCTTCAGTGCTGTCGATGTGCATATGAGCGACATCCTCTCTGGTCGTGTAGCGCTGGATGCGTTCAAGGGCCTGGTGGGCTGTGGTGGTTTCTCTTACGGTGATGTACTCGGTGCCGGTGAGGGCTGGGCCAAAACCATCCTGTTTAACGACCGTGCCCGCAACCAGTTTGCAGGTTTTTTCAATCGCACGGATACCTTCGGCCTGGGGGTGTGTAACGGCTGCCAGATGTTCTCCGTGATCAAGGCATTGATCCCCGGAGCAGACCACTGGCCGCGCTTTGTACGCAACCTGTCCGAGCAGTATGAGGCGCGCTTTGCCCTGGTGGGAATTGAAGACTCTCCTTCAGTATTGTTCAAAGGCATGGCGGGCACTTACATGCCGGTAGCTGTTGCCCACGGTGAAGGCCGTGTGGAGTTTGCCAACCAGCAGGCACTGGAATTGTGTGAAGCTTCCGACACCATCGCCATGCGTTACCTGAATAACAACGGCGAGATTGCCCAGACTTACCCGGCCAACCCCAATGGCTCGGTCAATGGTATTACCGCCCTGTGTTCAGAGGATGGTCGCGTCACTATTATGATGCCACATCCGGAACGCGTTGCCCGTACGGTCAGTAACAGCTGGCATCGGGATGAATGGAAGGAAGACTCCGGTTGGATGCGCCTGTTCTGCAATGCACGGGTATTTGTCGATTGAGGCGAATCGGTTTGTACCCCAGGTCCAGTACCAGGGATTTGTGACAGTATTGACTGAAGCTTACCGCTGTTCGGCCATGCCCCTTGCACAGGTGCCCTTGCAATGGTCGGTGGCCCTGCGGAATTGTTTGGTGTTTTCCGGGGCTTGCTGTGGTCGGTAACCGGTGCTGGCCTCTGTCCATTTTTTTCCGGGCCTCTGCCAGGCTAATACTATCAGGTTATTCGAAATCCGTAACTGGAACCGACAAGAATTGACTATCAAGAATACAGAGCAGCTGATTGATTATGTCAATCGCGGAAATAAGGTGAAGTACCTATTCTTCTGGGGACACAGGAAACCGAAGAAAGGCATATCGAAGTCTTGTTTGAGTCAGTGGTATGAATCACCTTTTGAATCTGATGGCAACAGGTTTCACACTGCCGAACATTTCATGATGTATGAAAAAGCAAAACTGTTTGGCGATAATTCCGCTGCAGAAAATTCCCTTGCCGTGGCTGATCCAGGTGCCGCTAAAGCAATTGGCCGTCAGGTTGAAGGATTTGATCAAGAGCTTTGGGATAAGAAAAAATTCGACATTGTTGTGCAGGCAAATTTGGCGAAATTTAAAGGCAACCAAGCGCTGAAAGAATTTTTATTGAATACTGGTGATCGGGTACTGGTTGAAGCGAGCCCTGTGGATAAGGTTTGGGGCGTAGGTCTGGCTGAAGATGATGACAAATGTCAAAATCCCAAAAAATGGAAAGGCTTAAATCTATTGGGCTTTGCCTTAATAGCCGTTCGCAGCAAACTGAGAGAGAGTGACGCATAACAAGTGCCTGCACGATCGCAAATGCTGTGTATATGCTGGATTTGCACTGCTTTGTGGCTTCGGCCCGTACGGTAGGCGCCTGACTTGCCTATTGGAAAAACCACGCTATGAGTAACCACGACAAGCGTCCGCTTTATATTCCCCACGCAGGGCCCTCCCTGCTGGAGATACCGCTGTTGAACAAAGGCAGTGCATTCACGCTGGAAGAGCGCCTTGAGTTCAACCTGGCGGGGCTTCTGCCGAACACCGTGGAGACCATCGAAGAGCAGGCGCGCCGGGCTTATCACCAGTATCAGCACTGCAAGACAGACCTCGACAAGCATATTTACCTGAGGGCCATTCAGGATGACAACGAAACCCTGTTTTTTTACCTGATTGAGCACCATATCAAGGAAATGCTGCCGATCATTTATACCCCCACGGTTGGTGCCGCCTGTGAGGAGTTTTCCAATATCTACCGCGACCACCGCGGCCTGTTCATCTCCTACCCGGATCGCGAGTATATGGACGATATGCTGCGCAGCGCCACCAAGGAGAACGTCAAGGTGATTGTTGTGACCGATGGCGAACGCATTTTGGGCCTTGGTGACCAGGGTATCGGCGGGATGGGTATTCCTATCGGCAAGTTGTCCCTGTATACCGCCTGTGCCGGCATCAGCCCCGCCTATACCCTGCCTGTGGCGCTGGATGTGGGCACCAACAACCGCAACTTGCTGAGTGATCCCATGTATATGGGATGGCGACACGAACGGGTTTGCCAGGAGGATTACGATGCATTCCTCGAGCAGTTTATCGCTGCGGTAAAACGCCGGTGGCCAAAAGTACTGGTGCAGTTTGAGGACTTTGCCCAGACCAATGCCATGCCGCTGCTGCACCGTTATCGCGAACAGCTGTGCTGTTTTAATGATGATATACAGGGTACTGCATCGGTGGCGCTGGGCACCATTTTGGCCGCTTGCAAGGTCTGGCAGGAATCCGTTGCGGCCCAGCGCGCCGTTATTGTCGGTGCCGGTTCCGCGGGCTGTGGTATTGCCGAGCAGATCGTGCGTGCCATGGTGCAGGCGGGCCTCAGCGATGCGCAAGCGCGCGCGCGTATTTTTATGTACGACCGCTACGGACTGGTGACTGCGGACATGAAGGGGTTGCACGACTTTCAGGCGGCGTTGGCTCAGGACCCGAAAGCCTTTGCGGGGGCCCGGGAGTGGGATCTGCAGACCCTGATCGGCAAAGTGGGCCCAAGTATCCTGATAGGCGTCTCGGGACAGGGAGGGCTGTTTACCCAGCAGGTGGTCGAGGCTTTGCACACAAGTTGTCCCCGCCCCCTGGTGATGCCGCTATCCAACCCCACTTCCCGCGCCGAAGCGACGCCCGCGGAGATTTATACCTGGACCAATGGCGAGGCCCTGGTGGCAACCGGCAGTCCCTTCGCGGCGGTGGAGACAGGGGGGCATCATATCGCTGTGGCCCAGTGCAATAACGTCTATATTTTCCCCGGCATCGGTCTTGGTGTGATCGCCGCCGCTGCAACGCAGGTGACTGACGGCATGTTGATGGCAGCATCCAACGCCCTGGCCGAGCAGGCACCGGTGGTAAAACACGGCGAAGGTGCACTGTTGCCGCATTTAAGCACTATCCGCGCGTTGAGCAAGCATATCGCCCGGGCTGTTGCCGCTCAGGCCCAGTTGGATGGCGTTGCGCCAAAAATCAGTGGGGAAAGCCTGGAACGGTCACTGGAGCGCAATTTCTGGCGGGCCGATTACCGCAACTACCGCCGGCGCTCTTTTTAAGGAAAGGGCTGCAGCTTTTCCAGGACTTACGCATAGGGTATGCTGTGGTGCCCGCTGATGGACAGGATGCCCGCAGCCGATTTGGTCCCTTCTGATCTGAATATTTCACCAAGCCCATGATGTTCAGGGGGCAATCGTACAGCCTTCTTTCGGGTATTCACGCAGCAGCTTTTTGTTTAATCAACAGCGAACCCGGCTGAACTGTGGCGCAAGGCACCCACCCCTGGGCCTTTTCTACACGCCGGGAGCAGCACTCATGCGCAGTAATCCGCTCAACAGGTTTCGCTGTGTGGCAAATAGTGTTTGCCAAAGATACTGCTTCGCCAGTTGGAATACCCAGCATGCGGGTTTGTAAACCACCACAGCCGCTACTTTCGTTAGCTTCAGATAGATATTGGCCAGCTCCGTTTTGCAGCACCAGCGTACGCAGTCGCTCCCGCAGCACGGGGCGAGGCAAATGTCCACCTAGGGCCAGTTTGAAGAACCAGGCAATGGGCTACAACTGGTCAGTCGCAGTGCAAACACCCTGGAAATGGGTGACTGCTGCGCTTTTTTGCCCGAAGATATTCACGATACACGCTGCCTTTCTGCGTATGCTCTGATGTTCCGTCTGACCAGCTGTGATTTCCCAGAAAAAAAGTGGGCTGGCAGGTGACAGTAATTTGAGCCGGTTCGGAGGGAGGACAGGGTGCTTGTTAAAAGTGTACAAAAAATCGCTTTCCTATAGTGGAAAACCTCTCCCCGATCGTCTGGACATTCAATGGAGGAGAATCGACGACTACCAGGGTTGGGGGTAACGATATCGATACAGGGTTTAAGTGCTCAAATAACAAACAATTTAATGGGGTTTTATTTAGGAATTGCACGGATTCGGTTCTGCAAGCAGCATTTTTAGAGTAAAGATTGAGTAATTTGGCAAAGTGCTGGGCTGAGTAGTTACGGTTGGGGAGAGATGTCAGAATCAGAAAAAGAAACACTAAGTGGCATATATCTCGCAATCCGGGCGACACTGGCGCGGGTGGTATCGCGCATTGTACCGCCTAAAGAGATCGAGGATATCGTTCAGGAGACCTATGTCAGGGTCTGTCAGGTTAAGCAAAAAGAAGAGATATTGTACCCGCGCTCCTTTTTACTAAAAACGGCCCGAAACCTGGCACTGGATTACCTCAAGCGGTCAGAAACACGGCTGGCGGTGAGCGCCGATGAAGACCCGGAACTGGCGCCTGGCCAGGGAGAGTATTTTTCCGACGAAACCTATGACCGGGTCGCGGTGGAGAAAGAATTCGCACATTTTTGCGAAGCCGTTCGCCAATTGCCCGTAAAATGCCGTAAGGTGTTTGTCATGAAGAAAGTGTACGGCTACTCCCAGCGGGAAATAGCCAAAGCGTTGAATTTAAGCGAAAGCACCGTGGAAAAGCATGTTGCCACCGGCATCAAGCGCTGTACCTATTTTATGATGCAACGGAGCAGCCTTGAGCCAGACAGCCATGGCCTGAGCAAACAGCGGCCACTATCCTCCACCTCGCCGTTTGAGCGGGGCAGGGGGAGCGCAGATGAGTAATATTCACAAACTGCAAACACAGGAACAGCGCTACGACCAGGCGAGCCAGTGGATTGCCAAACTGGACAGGGGCTTGAGTGCGAAAGAAATTCAAGCCCTGCACCAATGGTTGGCGGACACTGGCGATAATCGCCAGGTACTGTTCAAGATGGCGGAAATTTGGGACAAAATGGACGCCCTGTCGCGGCTTTCCGAACTGTTCCCCAGCACCCCAAAGCCCGAACATGGCACTCCCCGGCCCTACCTGGCCGTGGCGGCGTCCGTGCTGCTGGTGTTTGCCAGCCTGTGCGCCTGGGTGGGCACTACGTTTCCCGAAAAGTTTGCCGGGCGGCAATACCTGTTGGGCACTGTCGTCGACCGGATGTACGAAACGGCAATCGGAGAACACTCCTCGATTCATTTACCCGACGGCAGCCAACTGGTGCTCAATACCAACAGCCGGGTAAAAGTCAACTATACCGACCACCATCGAGTGCTGGTACTTGAGCGTGGCGAAATTCACGTCGAAGTGGCCCACGATAACGCCCGCCCCCTCAGTGTTATTGCGGGAGATAAAGTGGTGCAGGCTGTGGGAACCGCATTCAATGTGGAAATTAATAGCGATCAGCACATCGAGCTTGTGGTCACCGACGGCAAGGTTCTGGTCGCCGTACACCAGACACCGGGCAAAAATGCGCTCGAGTTTGGGCCCGATATTTTGCCACCCTCCTCAATGGCTGTCTCAAAAGGTGAACAACTGGTACTTGGGGGAGAGGGAGAGGAGGAAGAAGTTGGAAAAATAAAACCTGAAGAAATACAAGTCAAATTGTCCTGGCGGGAAGGCAACCTGGTTTTTCGAGGAGAATCTCTGGAGGACGCAGTGGCCGAAATCAGCCGCTACACACAGGTTGAATTCGTTATTCTCGATGAAAACCTGAAAAAAATGCGCATTGCCGGATTATTTAAGGCCGGCGATGTTAAGGGTTTATTGTTGGCCCTAAGAAAAAACTTCAATATTTCCTATCAGCGGATTGGAGAAAGCAAGATCTTGCTAAGCGCCCAGTAGCTCCAGCCTGATAATCCTAAGCCGTGCGAAATGCACAGTCAGTATACTAATTATAAAAAATGCATTTGGCAGTATGGTGGAAAAAAATTGCTAGGTCGTCTACTCAGTACGCAAGCGAGAAGCTCGCGGCTGAGAATAATAATCTGGTGCGATTTCGGTGTGTTGTCCTCTTCCTGCTGATGATGCTGTCATCAGTATTGCCTGTAAAAGCGGCACAGCCACATGAAAAAATTCCTTTCGTTATTCCTCAGCAAAGAGCGGACCTGTCGCTCACCGAATTTGCGCAGCAAGCCGATTTAACGCTTATTTTTCCTTTTGATATCGCACAGGGAAAAACGGCAAACCGTTTGGTGGGTACCTACTCGATAGAAGAAGCTATTCGAGGTTTACTGTCGGGAACGGGGTTAAGCGCAAAACTGGAGGGGGATGGGCAGCTCAGTATCAGTATTGATAGCGCCCGAGGAGGGGTGAATTCCATGAGGTTGGATTTTTGCAAACCACAAAAAAAGGCAATTGCACAGACGATTCGTGAGGTGCAGCAGAGCAAGCACAGCGCTCCCGCTTGGTGTAGCGCGGCACTGGCCTACCTGGCGATAACCACGACGCCCGCCAGCGCCCAGAGCAATGAAGAGGCCGATAGCAAGGCTATTGAAGAAATCACTGTTACTGCTCAGAAGATTGAGGAGAGTATCCAGGATGTGCCCATTGCTGTTTCGGCTTTGTCTGGTGACACTATGGACGACCTGAAAATCGAGCGCGGCGAGGAGCTGTTGCGCGCGGTGCCCAATGTGAATTTCTCTAAAAACAATTTCAGCACCTACAATTTTTCTATTCGCGGTGTGGGTACCAAGGCTGTCTCCGCCAGTTCAGACCCGGCGGTGGCGGTGAGTTTCAACAATGCGCCACTGATCCGCAACCGCCTGTTCGAGCAGGAGTTCTTCGACGTACAACGCTTGGAGGTGCTGCGCGGCCCGCAAGGTACCCTGTATGGTCGCAATGCCACCGCCGGGGTGGTGAATATGTTGCCGCAGATGCCGGGGCCGGAGCTTGAATCGAATATTAAGGCGGAAGTGGGCAGCTACAATTCCCGGCGTACCAGCGGCATGTTGAATGTACCCCTGGGGGATTCTCTGGCCATGCGCTTTTCCGGTGCTATGACAAAACGGGACGGTTTTGACCATAATACTTTTACCGATAACGACGTTAATGACCGGGATCTCTATTCCACTCGCTTGATTCTGCAATGGGAGCCCAGCGAGGTGTTTAATGCCAACCTGATCTGGCAGCACTTTGAGGAGGACGACAACCGCTCCCGCACGGGCAAACAGCTTTGTACCCGAGACCCAGGCTTGGAGATGGTCAATGAGACAGAGGTTCCGGACCTCTTTAGAGGGGCCCTTAGCCAGGGGTGCTCACCAGGCTCTCTGTACGATGATGACGCCTTCGGAGCCCCCAATGCGCGCAGTTTCGCATTTCTCACTGCATTGAAGCGTATAGGGGGAGAGTTGGGGTATACTGAAGGCGGATCTGTATTTGGGGAGGGAGTGAATCGCCTTAAAGATATTGCCCCCTATGGGAATGTACAGCAATCGCGCGATCTACACGAAATCGCCACCAGTTACGATCCGGTGTTTCGTGCCGAGAACGATCTAGTGCAGCTGAATCTGGAACTGGCCCTGGGAGATTCCCTGCAACTCTTTGCCCAGTCCACCTATGCAAAGGATGACTACTACAGCTCCCAGGACTACAACCGCTACGTTTCCGATCCGATCTTTAACGATTCTGTGGGCTTATATGATACCCTAGGTAACCCTATCACTGGATCAGGGCCGACTCCGGGTGGTATCTATACTGATCCACAGCTGGGTCCTTCGGACCGGATGCTGGCGGTGGATATCAGCCGCTCTGACAACAGTCAGTGGAGCCATGAACTGCGGTTGCAAACCAGCTTTGATGGTCCGTTTAATTTTTCCGTGGGGGCCAATTACCTGGATTTCGAATCTCAGGACGATTACTACGTATTTAACAATCTTTTCACCTATATTGCTGAGGATATTTATAATCGAAACCCCCTGGAGATTAGCACTGATGGTCATGTAACGCTTCAATGTGATAATTTCGCAGAAGTAGGACGAGCGCGCGAATGTCTGTACGTGGATTACAATTCTCTCGATCAGATTGATGATGAAGGCCATAACTATTTCCTCAGCCGGAATCAAGTGAAGACCCGCTCCCAGGCGTTGTTTGGGGAGACCTACTGGCAGTTTTCTGATGCTGTAAAACTCACCGCTGGCCTGCGCTATACCCAGGATCGCAAGACCGCCACCCCAGTGCCCAGCCAGCTATTGATGACTGCAAATTATGACACTGAGGGGAATATAGTTGATTCGGGTCCTGCCACTGGTGGAAGAGTTGGACGTGGTTATCCTGCCCAGGCGGATGTAGAGCAGGAATGGCAGGAATATACCGGCCGCCTGGTACTGGACTGGCGCGGGGAAACCCCCTTTACCGACGAGACTCTCTTTTACATTTCCTTTGCCCACGGTTATAAAGGCGGTGGTACCAATCCACCACGCATGGACATCGACCCTGAGGTGGTGCAATACCAGCCCCTTGGTAGTACCTTTGAGCCGGAGTTTGTGGATGCCATCGAATTCGGTACCAAAAACAGCCTGTTGGATGGCAGCTTGACATTGAATACCACTGCCTTCTACTACGACTACAAAGATTACCAAGTGTCGTAAATTGTGGATCGTATCTCCCTGAATGAAAATTTTGATGCGGAGAGCTGGGGTCTGGAACTGGAGGGGGCCTGGCAGATGACCCCCAGCACCCGTGTGGATATGAACCTGGGCTATTTAAAAACCCGTATTGGCGATGGTGAGGAATCCATCGATGTGATGAACCGCACCCAGGGCAATGAGGACTGGGTGGCGTTGCGCCCCTGGATACAGGTGCCCTCCAATTGTATTGCGCCAAAAGATATTGTTGAACATATTATCAATGTTGGTGCCATTCTTCCTCCTCAGGTACAGGCTGAGCTGTTATTGCCTCTTCATCTACTATGCGGAGGATCTTCACGGTACGGAAGTTTTGGCCTGGGATTAGGGAATATCAATTGGAGCCAGGCACTGGGCTTTCCCGAGGGCTTCACTTACGATCCACTCACTGATGCCCCCAATGGCGGGCGCGGCTTTGCCGCTGACCTGGGTGGAAACGAGCTGCCCAATGCCCCGCGCTTTACCGCCAGTTTGGGCCTGGAGCATGTGATCCAGGTCAAAGACTGGGACCTGAAGCTGCGCGCCGATTACTACCGCCAGGGGGAAAGCTATGCGCGGGCATACAATACCGAGTATGACCGCCTGGAAGCCTGGAGCAACCTGAATGTATCGGCCACCTTTACTCAGCCGGAATGGGATTTGCAGATGCAGCTCTATGTGAAGAATGTATTTGACGATGCACCTATTACCGACTTCTTTACCAATAGCGATGATACCGGGCTGAGTGCCAATGTGTTTACCCTGGAGCCGCGGATTGTGGGGTTAAGTCTGTACAAGGGCTTTTAAAGGTAGCCGTTCCTTGGGACGGCGATGATTTTTTCAGCTATTAGCCCGGCGGCGATGTAGTTCTTTATAGTGTGGTGTCCTACTACAGGCGCCGCACGATTAAATATGTAACATAAATAACTATTTTCCCGCCTGATTAATAAAATAAGGAAATTTCCTCATTGGCCGCAACTTATTATTGCGGCCCTTTTTATCCCCGATAAAGAGAAGGGGGATAGACTTTTCAGGATTGAGGCTTGCGAGGATACCGGGATGGGGCAGTGCATCTCTGTGGACCTCAACCCTCTGGGACAATTCAATGCGGGCGGGCATATAAGGCGGAAGCCCGCTGGCCTGAATAATAAGGGAAACAGAGCTGCTGCCCTTATTTTGGTGAAATATTCAGGCTAGCTCTGTTTTTCACCGGCTTCTGCCGTGCCCCGCTGGCGTAGCAGCAGATAATCCGCCCACCGAAAACCACCGCCCAGGAACTCAGTGGCAGCTTTTGCGCCGGATAAAAACAGGTGTTCACAGTGGCTTTCCGGCATGGAGAAGTCGAGCCAGTGGGGAGACTCGCCAGTTGCCATTGGCTTGATGGCAATCTCTTTAACCAGGGTGTGGTACTCCACATTAAAGTGCGCGCGCATATGGCTGTCGAGAATATTGCGGCAGGTATTGACCAGCCCCATGGTAAAGCGACCGGCCCGGCTGGATTTCGGCTGGTAGTGATCCACCTCCAGCTTGATACCGAAGGTGGGCAGTTTCGGTATGCCGCTGGGCTTGTGGAAGATGTCAAAGGGAAAATTGGACACCAGACCGCCGTCCACAAACTGGACATCTCTGGGAAAGCCGTTTTTAAAAAACTGCCTGGGAACCCCCTTCATTCTGTGCCAGTTGTCTGCCACGGAAGCGCACTCATCCAACTGCGGGATATTTTTTACCGTGTGGGGTTGGAAGAAGCCGGGCACAGACATGGAGGCGCGCACATATTCGGCAGGGTTGACGGCGCTGGGATTGGCGTAATAGAGGGGGGCTTTGGCCGGAAACACAGCCCGGGTTTCTGTGGTGATATCTGCGGCCACCAGTGCCACTTCGGCTCTGGCTACCTGGCTGTCGGGATTGCCCCGGTAGCACAAAGGCGGGAACTGGTTGATGCGCTGGTTGAGCTGCGCGGTGTTGGTAATGCCCAACTGGCACAGCGCTTCCTGCAGCCAGCGGGTAAAGGCGTCGCCGGGATTGAGCCCCTTGTGGCGCAGCAATTGTCTACAGGTACGCAGGGAATCCAAAGGATGCAGGACCAGGCTGCCGAACAGGCCCTTGCCCCCGAGCAGGCGCTGCACGGTTTTACAGGCAAAAGGTTCGCCATCCTCGAAACTGGCAAAATCCGCATTGGCCATAATGTCCAGCAGCACCGCACTTTTGCTGACCTCAGGTGTGCCGGCGGCGGCCAGAAACAACGTATTGATGGCGCCTGCAGACGTCCCGGCGATTTTGCGAAAGCGAATACCGGCTTTCTCCAGAATGTAGGTATAGCCCACCAGGGCAATCCCCAACATGCCCCCGCCCTCCATCACCAGGTCGACATACTGGAGCCCCTCTGTATCGTACACATCGCTAAACTGCTTGCCTTCAATGTCGGCCCTGGCGTTTTTCCAATAGGTGTTTGCCTGGGAGATTGCGTTGTTGACCCACTCTGTTTTTTTCATGGGAGTTTTCCATTTCAGATAATTTTTATTTCACATCCGGAGATTGTGCATCTGTTTATAGGATGGAGACAGGGTACCACCCCGGATCGGCTTCG
>NZ_JAVAMR010000229.1:0-291 GCF_030731025.1 Microbulbifer sp. 2205BS26-8
AGCACTGGCGGACTTGGACAGGATCGCTGCGGACGGCATTCTGCACCAGAGCGAAAAGCTGCAGATTATCCGCGAGTACGCGCAACTGCTGGCGCAGCGGGCAGGGCTTGAAACCCAGGCCGACGGCGCTGGCCTGACCACGGAAAAAGCCGATTACATCGGCAACCTGGCCGCGCTTGCCAGTTATCTCGATGGCCTCACACCCCCCTGGAACAATACCAACGCAGATACCCCCATCAGCCGCACGCTCTGGAACGCCAACTGGCAGGCGGCTTACCACGCCCGCAACCT
>NZ_JAVAMR010000230.1:0-290 GCF_030731025.1 Microbulbifer sp. 2205BS26-8
AGGCTGTCACAGAGTGGCAAAGCCGTCCATTGGACCGGGTCATCCCATTGTCTATCTCGACTGCATTGTCGTGAAGATCCGCCAGAACAAGCGAGTGATCAATAAATCCATGTACGTCGCCCTGGGCGTCAACAGGGAAGGCCAGAAGGAGCTGCCGGGCTTGTGGCTTGCCGAAACGGAGGGCGCTAAGTTCTGGTTGTCCGTGCTCACCGAACTGAAGAACCGTGGTCTGGAAGATATCCTGATCGCCTGTGTAGACGGGCTAAAAGGCTTTCCAGAAGCCATTGCTG
>NZ_JAVAMR010000231.1:0-284 GCF_030731025.1 Microbulbifer sp. 2205BS26-8
CTTCGGAAATCAGTTTGTACTCCCGCTGCAGCTTTCCATCGAGGTGTACGCGGATATGGTGCAGCAGCACCAGCTGTTCCTGCTGGATATCCTGCACGGGAACCGGCGGGGCATCGGTGCGGGTGCCGTACTGGAATTCGATTTTTGCATCGCCCTGGTTGCCGTAGGTGATCTCCAGGGGATAGTTGATGCCCTCCACCAGGTCGCGGTGGTATTTGTAGGCCATGGTATTGCCGAAGGCATCGGTGACCTTATTCAGGCTCCAGCCGAAATGAGGCGAGTCT
>NZ_JAVAMR010000232.1:0-284 GCF_030731025.1 Microbulbifer sp. 2205BS26-8
TTTCAGAAATCAGTTTGTACTCCCGCTGCAGCTTTCCATCGAGGTGTACGCGGACATGGTGCAGCAGCACCAGCTGTTCCTGCTGGATATCCTGCACGGGAACCGGCGGCGCATCGGTGCGGGTGCCGTACTGGAATTCGATTTTTGCATCGCCCTGGTTGCCGTAGGTGATCTCCAGGGGATAGTTGATGCCCTCCACCAGATCGCGGTGGTATTTGTAGGCCATGGTATTACCGAAGGCATCGGTGACCTTATTCAGGCTCCAGCCGAAATGAGGCGAGCCC
>NZ_JAVAMR010000233.1:0-281 GCF_030731025.1 Microbulbifer sp. 2205BS26-8
GTCACTTGAATACTGGTGAGCACAGCACCGCTCACAGTGATCGGCGCTCGGTTGCTGACAATACCAGCGAAGCTGGCGAAGATACGGGTACTACCCGGGGCTACGGCCGTGGCCACACCGCTGCCACTGACGGTGGCCACCGAGCTATCTTCACTTTGCCAATTCACGCTGTTGGTAATATTGGAGGTGGTGCCATTGCTGTAATTGGCCCGGGCGGTATATTGCTGTGTCTCACCCGGCGCCAGGGACAGATTGCCTGCGGGAAATATTGAGATGGATAC
>NZ_JAVAMR010000234.1:0-275 GCF_030731025.1 Microbulbifer sp. 2205BS26-8
GCACTCCGTTGTGCGTAATAATCCGGTACCGGGAATCCACACCGGCGGCGTAGCTGATATTGCTCACACTGATCTTGTACACGGTGCGCAGGCCGGCACACTCCACCCGCTCGACGGTTTCCCAGATAAGCGCCTCCTCTTCGTGCAATACGCCCAGTGTCTCTCCCTGGCAATGCTGGGCTTCGTAACCCTGCTGAGCGACGGCTACGCCGCCTATGCACGCTTTGCCGAAGAGAATGCCAACATCGCCCACGCCCAGTGTTGGGTACACAGCC
>NZ_JAVAMR010000235.1:0-264 GCF_030731025.1 Microbulbifer sp. 2205BS26-8
GGCGGAGGTTACTCGTAGCTTAGGGCTGGGTGGTAGAACCATTTTCTCATGGTTGAAAACTGCACGGGAAAAAGGCATCGACGCTTTGGCTCCCAAAGCAAGGCCTGGGCGCGGCAGAAAGTTGTCACCTATTGAGGAGCAAGAAGTCAAACGATGGGTTATTGGTGGTGATCCGAGGCAATACGGTTTTGACTTTGGGTTGTGGACACGCCAAATCGTGTCAGATCTGATTCGAGAGAAATTTGGTATTGAACTTAGTATAAC
>NZ_JAVAMR010000236.1:0-261 GCF_030731025.1 Microbulbifer sp. 2205BS26-8
CGACATTACCACCAGCGTGAACTGGTCCAGTGACAACACCGCAATTGCCACGGTGGATAGCCTGGGCGAGCTGATGGCGGTGGCGGTGGGCAGCACCAGCGTCTCCGCCAACCGGGACGGCATTGACAGCAATACGGTTTCGGTCACCGTAACCAATGCGGTATTGACCAGTATTCAGGTGACCCCGACAGTGGTGAACCTGCCTGCGGGCTACAGCCAGCAGCTCACGGCCCTGGGCAATTTCAGCGATGGCAGCACCCT
>NZ_JAVAMR010000237.1:0-256 GCF_030731025.1 Microbulbifer sp. 2205BS26-8
GATCCAGCGCATTAGTGTGGACCAGGTTTCCGGTGCGGTGTCCGTGGACCTGTTTGGCAGCTACCAGCCCGCGGCGATGATTGGTGATCAGCCCGACAGTACTGGTGCGGAACTGCCGGACAGCTGGTATAGCGCCGAAGGCACTGCCATGACCGCCGCCGGTCTCAATATCGATAGCAGTGGGTTTTTAATAGCGGACGGCAGCCTTGTCGGCAATACCAATAGTCGGGCGGTTTACTACCACCTCGGTGATCTT
>NZ_JAVAMR010000238.1:0-256 GCF_030731025.1 Microbulbifer sp. 2205BS26-8
AATCCAGCGTCTCAGTGTGGACCAGGTTTCCGGTGCGGTATCGGTGGATTTGTTTGGCAGCTACCAGCCCGCGGCGATGATTGGTGATCAGCCCGGCAGTACTGGTGCGGAACTGCCGGACAGCTGGTATAGCGCCGAAGGCACTGCCATGACCGCCGCCGGTCTCAATATCGATAGCAGTGGGTTTTTAAGCGCGGATGGCAGCCTCGCCGGCAATCCGGACAGCCGGGCAGTATTTTATTATCCGGAGGATTTA